>NZ_JBFSUV010000036.1:0-57916 GCF_041467515.1 Vibrio sp. 10N.247.311.12 | reverse complement strand
GCTTGTACGGTGGTGTGAGAGGACGGAGGCCGTGAGGCCTCCTCCTACTCGATTTTAGTTTGTTTAGATACGGTTAAACGAGATTTCGTCATCCTCAAGAGGGAGGAACGACCGAGTTGGGGATCTAGCTTTTGATACATAAGTAACGCTCAACGAATTGAAGCCGTTCTTCGACTGGCATAAACGGCACTTCAACCACCTCATAGCCAAGTTCTTGGTAGACTCTTTCTAAAGCGTGGTGAATCTCTAGCGCTTCCTCAAACGGATAAGGTCTCACATCATCTTGTACATAAATTGAAGCCTCAGGGCGACAGAACAAGGCTTGTGAGTGGTAGCCTTTGCTTGCTTCTCGGTAGGCCGCATCTATCTCTAGGTTAGCCTGAGCCAAATAGCCACAAATGTCTGGAATAGCGCGATCGAGAAAGGCAACTTGATGCTGACGGGCTTGGTCTTTTTGTTCGCTCATGACGGTTAAACATAGGCGAGCAAAGCCCGGAAGGTCTAACCAAGGCAAGATACCGTTCTCAAGTTGGCTCTGCTGTTCGATTAACTGGCGAGAGGACTCAGCGAAGGTGGGGTAACCCGCATCACCCAAAGCATTGATCAATGTGGTTTTTCCGGCGCCAGGGCCGCCAGTAATAATGATTGGGTTCATACGGGCTTATCTTTATTTGTGCCTACGGGCGTTATTTCTGGTTTAGTTGAGCAAGGAACTTATCCGATTCGGCGATCGCAGCATTCATCTGTTCTATTGCGTAGGCGATGTCTTTTTCTAAGCTCATAAACTCACCTTGCAGCGAGCCGACAGCGCTCGCATTGAGGTTGTGCTTCAAGTAAAGCGTGTTGTCGCGAAGGGTATTGAGCACTGGGTCCATTTTCTTCTCGGCGCGCTTCATTGCTGACAGCATCGTTTGGTAAGACAATTTAGTTTCACGAAGCTTTTGCTCGCTCGAGCGGCGCAGTGAATCACTGGTGTAGAGATCTAACTCACTCTGCCACTCTTCAAACAGCGCATCCGACACATCTTCAATCGCAGCAATGCGGTCACTGACATTTTGCGCGGCTTTCTCGCTGTCTTGGTATTTATCGTTGATTTGGTTGTACATGTCTTCAAGGTCGCCGCCACTGAGATTAGTCAGGCTACTCAAGGCTTCAAGTGCGCTGGTAAACTCTTCCTGAGCATCCTGCTGCGACTCTTTAGCATCTTCCACTCTATCGACCATAATGTCACGCTTGTGGTAACCCACTTGCTCCATGGCGGAGTAATAAGCTGACTGGCATCCAGTAAGAGTAAAAATAGAGAGGACTATAACTATTAAATAAGGCATCCTAGTTTCCTATAGTTAAATAATATCAATCGTAGTAAATAACCGCTCAACCTAGCTTGTTAAAATGCTCGATAACGGCGTTAGAATTTTTGATTGTAGAATAACTACTTATCAAAAAACTCTGCCTTGTTCTCAAGCCTTTTTCCTACGCTATTTTTGAACACTTATTCACTGTTATTGATATATCGGAATAATAATTAGGACTATGAACGAGTTACAAGGGAGTTACAAGTTGAAGATAAAAAAGGTCGCCACACTCAGTATTCAGTTTTCTCGCTATCTTTTGGCGCGAATGACGCATGATAGAGTCAACGTGAATGCGGGCTACTTGGCGTACATTACTTTGCTCTCGATCGTACCGATGTTGACGGTTCTGCTCTCTATCTTGTCGTCATTCTCCATCTTTGCTGATGTTGGTATCGTGATTCAAAACTTCGTTATTACCAACTTTGTTCCCGCGTCTGGGGATGCCGTACACGGTGCCTTGTTAGAGTTCGTTGCCAATACCGGAAAAATGACGGCGGTCGGTAGTGTGTTCTTATTCATTGCAGCGCTGATGCTGATCTCGAATATTGATAAGAACTTAAACTACATCTGGCGTGTCGATGAGAAGCGACGAGCGGTGCTGTCTTTCTCTATGTACTGGATGGTGCTCACGCTTGGACCTATTTTAGTTGGGGCGAGCATTGCAGCCACTTCTTATGTGACATCATTGAGCTTGTTGCAAAACGAAGTGGTGTCTGGCGCCTTTAACACCGTGATTCGCAAACTTCCTTTGATTCTCTCTTTCTTTGCGTTTTTCGGTCTGTACCTGTTGGTTCCCAACAAAAAGATACACTTTTCTCATGCGGCTGCAGGTTCTCTAGTGGCGGCTCTGTTGTTCGAACTCAGTAAGAAAGGCTTCGCGGCCTACATTACTCAATTCCCTTCTTACCAGTTGATTTATGGCGCATTGGCGGCAATACCAATTCTTTTTGTCTGGGTTTATTTGTGCTGGTTGATTGTGCTGGTGGGTGCTGAGGTGACCGCTGCATTGGGTGAGCAGGAACAGTGGAGTGACTCGAAAGAAATGGTACACTCGTCGGATAAAGACAAAATCACAGAGCAAGGAAACAACAGTGATAGCACTGATCCAGAGAGTAAGTGAAGCTGCCGTCCGTGTTGATGGCGAAGTAGTTGGTGAGATTGAGCAAGGCTTATTGGTTCTGTTAGGCGTAGAAAAAGGTGATGATGAAGCCAAAGCTAAACGTTTGATGGAACGAGTGACCACTTATCGTGTCTTTGGAGATGAAGACGATAAAATGAACCTCAACGTGAAGCAGGTAGAAGGTAAGGTATTAGTGGTGTCTCAATTCACTCTGCCGGCCGATACCAAGAAAGGGACTCGAGCAGGGTTCTCTCGTGGTGCTCACCCAGAAGATGCTGAGCGTCTTTACAACTATTTCTCTGACCAGTGTGAATTAGTGTTGCCAACGGAACGTGGCCGATTCGCAGCCGACATGAAAGTGTCTTTGGTTAATGATGGCCCAGTGACATTCTGGCTGCAGGTTTAGGCTTAAAGGAATAAGCATGTTTAAACTCATAACACCAACCACCGAAAATCAGCTAAACAAGTATTACCATTTTCGTTGGCAGATGCTCCGTGAACCTTGGCGAATGCCGGTAGGTTCTGAGCGCGATGAATATGACCCAATGAGTCACCATCGCATGATTGTTGATGGTCGTGGTCGCCCGATGGCGATTGGTCGTCTGTATATCACCCCAGATCTGGAAGGTCAGATCCGCTATATGGCGGTGAAGAAATCTCGCCAAAGTAAAGGCATGGGTTCGTTGATTCTAGTCGCACTTGAGTCATTGGCTCGCCAAGAGGGTGCTAAGCGCTTGGTGTGTAATGCACGTGAAGATGCGATCTCATTCTATGAGAAGAATGAATTTGAACGTCGCGGTGAGATTAACGATCAACGTGGCCCTGTGCGTCACCAACAGATGGTTAAGCATCTTGACCCAATGGCAGACGTTCTACGCAAGCCTGAGTGGTGTAATGAGCTTCAGCAGCGCTGGGAACATCAGATCCCGATCAGTGACAAGATGGGCATCAAGATCAACCAATACACGGGTTACCAATTTGAGTGTAGTGCTCAGCTGAATCCTAACTTGAACCCGCATAACACCATGTTTGCAGGATCTGCCTTTACCTTAGCGACCTTAACTGGTTGGGGTATGACTTGGCTATTGATGAAAGAGCGTGGGTTGACCGGTGATATCGTGCTGGCAGACAGTAATATTCGTTATCGTCACCCGGTTGAGCAAAACCCTGTTGCCTCTACTTCATTGGATGGGATCAGTGGCGACTTGGACCGCCTCGCGTCAGGAAGAAAGGCACGTATCATCATTCACGTGACCATTCATAGCGGCGATGTGGAAGCGGTAGAGTTTACGGGAACCTATATGCTGATCCCTGACTACAAAAAGCGATTATCAACAGACTCCAACGTAAACGTATAGCTGACACTGGCTAACAGATACAGATTAAAGATACAAGGCGCTACTCCTGTGGAGTGGCGCTTTTTTGTTGGCAGTCGTTAATCTCCGAATACTCAGCTTGGGTGAGCTTTCCTGAGATTTGATGGCATGGGTCCGATAGGGTAATCGAGAGGGTGTGTTGCTCAGCTTTAAGCAAGTCGAGTTCTCCAGAAGCCTCGCCATTGAGCGTTTGAACCCTTTGTTCGCCTTGCTCTGCTGATGATGCACCAATAATATGCATCGGTTCGAGAGTGAAGCGCCCACGGTCAAAATGCGCATTAAGCTCTGGAATTTCAAACACGTTATCAGTCGATGTTTCAGAAAGCTTGTCATTAAAGGTCATCACACCCTGGCGAACGCTGCCAGTGAGTTGCCCTGTGGTTGAGTAACCGAGCATCAGTGAGTCGCCATATAAACCTGCGGCTTGAAGTTCAAACTCGCCATAGCCGGTTGCATCGAGTGGTAATTCAAGTCGCTGCAGCATAGGCGCAATGGGTAACCCATCGGCAGAAATATCTAAGCTCCATGGCTTGCTGATTTGGTTAAAATCGAGCGTTGCATTGGCTTCAATGTAGCCATTCCTGAGTGGTGCAAACAGACGAGTCAGCGTCCATTTTCCTTGTTCGCTATTCATCTCAACCACAGGCTGTGCGCTGAGAATATTTTGGTAGCTGGCATCATTGGCGCTCGCCATCAGCTTCCCTTGCCACAAGCCCAGTTTTCTATCTTGCAGCAGTTGAACTTGATGCCCCTCGACATGTAATCCAGAGACCTGCCAGTAAGGCGTTTGTGCTAGTTGGATAAGTTGGCTGCGTTCTATATTAAGTCGGTTAATCTCGACGTTCTGGAGCTGTGTGAGCCAAGGCAATAGGCGAGCGGCCGGTAGAGGGCTATCTTGGTTTTCGGTAATCCACTTGATGCCTTGCAGGTCGAGCTGCGCCAATTGAATGCTGCTAGGGGCGACTTCGCCATTGAGCTGAACAGTGCCCTGCAGGAATTGAGTATAGAAATCCTCAATCAGAATCCGGTTTGCTTCTAGGTTGAGCTTGAGGCTTGGCTCGATGAACATGTCATCATCAATGGTCACTCCTTCTGCCTGTAGAGAAAAAATGGCTTTCTGTTGTTTCCAGATTTCAAAAGGCAGTTGGATATTTTCTAATGAGGCATCAAAGGCAGCGAGGTGGCCATCTTGCCACTCTACGTCGCTACGCAGAATATCTAAGCTATTGATGTGATTAATCTTAATGCCTGCAACATCCCACTCTTTGCTTAGTAGGTTTTGGGTCTGTTCCTGATTGAGTCGTAAGCCATCGACGGTCACGTTCACCAACGACCAATCTTGTTGATACTGCTCTGCTTGACCGGAAATCTTGGCGCCACGCCAGTCAAATGAAGCACCATAAAGCGTGCTATCGCTAGGTTTTAAGTCTAGGTCAATCAACAGATTATCGAATGCTTCACCTTGCCAATACAGTTGTGAGGCAGAGAGTTGGGTTTTTCCATAAGGGAGAAGTGAGTTGTCGTTGTTCCATTTTGGGGCGGAGATCTGCAGGTCGATGCCTCGCGCATTAAACTCTGGCGTCGAAAAGTCGAGATTGTTGATGGCCAGCTGGTGGAGCTTGATGTTTGGTTGGGTAAATAAAGAAGTCAGTGTTTTTAGATCGTCTGCCTCTAATTGTAGGCCGCTGATCAAAACAGATTCAAAGACCAGTTTGGCCTCTGTCATCGAGCTGGGGCTGAACCAAAGATCGATCTTGTCGATATACAGAGGTGTTTGCTTTTCTGGTTGGCTTTGGGTAATGCCCATTAAGGTGATGTGATAAGGCGCCTGATACTCAACATCTTCAATGAATACAGGTTGTTCAATCGTATGTTTGATAAAAAAGTTGGCAACATCCGCACGGTATTGGGTCTGCAGGCTTAATAGCAGCGCTGCGATAGTTGCAACGGCGATAGCCAACACAATGCCGAACACCATGAATACCTTTTTCATTCCCTGAAAGCCTTAAATTTCAATAGTCTTAAAACAGAGTGGAACAAAAAGGGTCAAGCATCAACAAAAAAGCCCCTCAAAAGAGGGGCTTGCTACAAAAATATCATTTTAAATTGGGCGTTTGCTTTTGGCTAAGCCCGAGCAGATGGTTGGATTAGTCCAGTTGAGGACCAGCTGCAACCAGTGACTTACCTTCAGCGTTGTCTGTGTACTTATCAAAGTTGTTGATGAAGCGCTCGGCTAGATCTTTCGCTTTGCTTTCCCATTGTAGAGGGTCAGTGTACGTATCGCGTGGGTCAAGGATCGCTGGGTCAACATCGTGCAGCGCTAGTGGCACTTCTAGGTTAAACATAGGGATAACCTTAGTTTCAGCGTTGTCGATTGAGCCATCTAGGATAGCGTCGATGATGCCTCGCGTATCTTGGATAGAGATACGTTTACCAGTACCGTTCCAACCTGTGTTCACTAGGTAAGCTTCAGCGCCAGCTGCTTCCATACGCTTCACAAGCACTTCAGCGTACTGAGTTGGGTGGAGAGTTAAGAATGCCGCACCAAATGCAGCAGAGAACGTTGGCGTTGGCTCAGTAATACCACGCTCAGTGCCCGCTAGTTTTGCAGTGAAGCCAGAAAGGAAGTGGTACTTCGTTTGCTCTGGAGTCAGTTTAGAAACGGGTGGCAGTACACCGAATGCATCAGCAGTCAGGAAGATAACCTTTTGAGCGTGACCGGCTTTTGATACTGGTTTAACGATGTTATCGATGTGGTGAATTGGGTAAGAAACACGAGTGTTCTCAGTTTTTGAACCGTCATCAAAATCGATAGAACCATCACCACGAACTGTTACGTTTTCTAGTAGTGCATCACGACGGATTGCATTGTAGATTTCAGGTTCTGCTTCTTTAGATAGACGAATCGTCTTCGCGTAACAACCACCTTCGAAGTTGAAGATACCATCGTCATCCCAACCGTGCTCATCATCACCGATTAGCTCACGCTTAGGATCGGTTGAAAGCGTAGTTTTACCTGTACCAGATAGACCGAAGAAGATGGCTACATCGCCTTTCTCGCCGACGTTTGCACTACAGTGCATTGAAGCAATGCCTTGCAGAGGAAGCAGGTAGTTCATCATTGCGAACATGCCTTTCTTCATCTCACCGCCGTACCAAGTACCACCGATGATTTGAACGCGCTCTGTTAGGTTGAAAGCAACGAAGTTTTCAGAGTTTAGACCCTGCTTTTCCCAGTTAGGGTTAGTTGTTTTAGCACCGTTCATTACCACGAAATCAGGTTCGAACGTTGCTAGCTCTTCGTCAGTTGGACGAATGAACATGTTCTTAACGAAGTGCGCTTGCCACGCTACTTCAGTGATAATACGCACGCTTAAGCGCGTATCAGGGTTAGCACCACAATAACCGTCGATGACAAACAGACGCTTGCCAGATAGCTGAGTTGTTACAAGCTCTTTCAGCTCGTCCCATACTTCAGTGGTAATCGGTTTGTTGTCATTTTTGCCTTGATCTGACCACCACATGGTATCGCGTGTTGTGTCATCTTTAACAATGTACTTATCTTTTGGTGAGCGGCCAGTAAAGATACCAGTATCAACCGCAACGGAGCCTAGTTCCGTTACTACGCCTTTTTCGTAGCCTTCTAGACCCGGCAGTGTTTCTTCAACGAATAACTGCTCGTAGCTAGGATTACGAAGAACTTCGGTAACGCCAGTCAGTCCGTGCTTAGTTAGATCAATTTGTGCAGCCTTAGTATGTTCCATAACGGTCATAGGTGCTCCTTGTAGGATATTTTGTAGGGATTTTGTAATAATTTTTTATTGTTATCTGCTCACCATGCTAGCAACGAGGCTCGGGGGAAACAGGGATACAGCTCAAAAAATATCCATATTAACCTTGGGGTTTTAAGCGCCTCGTCACATATTGGCCCAACTAGTCTATCCTGTACGCAAACCTTTGCGCTAGGGGCGAGAACATTATTAATTGATTAAAATTAAGCGGTGATTTTATTACGAGATGTTACGGAGTTTGCGCTATTTTGATCACAAAAAAGGCCAGCTGAGTGCTGACCTTTTTGGGGTAAATTACGTGTTTTTGGTACGCCGTAAATTAATGAACCGTATTGCTGCCTTTATCTGCTGCTTCTGCGTACAGTGCATCAACATCATTCTTGTCGAACGAGTAGTTTGTGCCACAGTAATCGCAGTGTAGACCAACGCTTCCTTCGGTGCTTAGGATGTCGTAGATCTCTTCTTGAGCAACAGTAATGATTGCTGCTGCACTTCGATCGCGTGAACAGCCACAGAAGAACTCAACCGGTTGTGGTGTGAATAGCTGTACTTTCTCTTGGTTGTACAAACGGTAAAGCAGTTCGTTCGCTTCTAGAGTGAATAGCTCTTCGTTTTTCACGGTGTCTGTTAGTTGCTCTAGGTGCTCGAAGTCGTCTGGAGTACCGGTGCCGTCAGGCATTACTTGTAGCAACATACCTGCAGCGTGTGCTTTGCCTTCATGCTCGCCAGTGCGCAGCCATAGACGAGTCTTAAGCTGTTCAGAGTTAGCGAAGTAGCCTTCAAGCACTTGTGCAAGCGTGTCACCTTCAAGACCAACGATACCTTGGTAACGCTCACCTTTCTTAGGATCGATAGTGATCACTAGATGACCTTTACCCATTAGGGCGTGTAGACCTGCGTCGTCTGCGATATCGCCTTCAAAGCGAGCAACACCACGGATCTTCTGATCGTGATCGCCATTGATAACTGCTAGAGATACTGGGCCGTCACCTTGCAGCTGCATCGTGATAGAACCTTCAAACTTTAGGGTCGCCGTTAGTAGCGTCGTTGAAACCAGTAGCTCACCCAACAGCTTTTGTACTGGAGCTGGGTATTCCTTGCTAGAAATAATCTGTTGGTACGCTTCGTCCATCTGTACCAATTCACCACGTACTGATAGGTCTTCAAATAGGTAGCGATTTAAAACATTACTTGTAGACATTGGGTCTGCCATTTGGCTATTCCTTCTAGCTTATTGAGTCTTGAACTTGATGATGTCACGACGTTGCTTTTTATCTGGACGACGTTCTGGTGCTGGGCTATGAGCATTTAGCTTGCGCTGTTGTGCAAACTCTTCTCTTTTTGCCAAGCTTTCGGTGGTTTCTTCATAGAGGGTTTGAGCGATCGGGGCTCCACCACGATGGGCTGAGATTTTCTCGATCGTTACCGTCTTTTCTTCATTACCTTGGCGCAGTGTAATCACAGCCCCAAGTTCGACAATTTTACTTGGCTTGCTGCGCTGACCATTATAGTGGACTTTGCCACCATCGACCATGTTGCGAGCAATAGACCGGGTTTTGTAAAAACGAGCTGCCCACAACCATTTATCGAGTCTGACAGCTTCATTAGCAGTTTTCATATAGGGCTGTGCCTTATTAAGTGAGAAATGAATGCGGTTTAACTGTAACGAACAGTGCGCAACATGTTTTTGATGATGCTTATCACATTAAGTAGAAGCTTAAAGTGGAGGCGGTTGGCATTTTTTTCAAGTCATAATACAAAATAGCCATGTTATGCCGATTTATCGATTTGCTATGATATAGTTCAGGATCTTATTGCTTAAATAAGCTTGGTATCGAACGAATGAATAAAAAAGCTGAAAGTTTAATGATTTGCAGCGTTTGTCGTCATGAAAAGGGACTAGGAAAGTGAACTTTTTAGAGCTCAAAAATCGCGTAGGGAATTCTCCTATGTTGAGCCGCTTATTAGAGAATGGATTTGTACTTCAGCAGAAACTAAGCTTAGCGACCTGTTGTGTATTGATTGCAGCTTCCGCATGGATCTTAGGGCAGCTTGCATGGTTTATCGAACCTGCTGAGCAAACTATCGCGCCTTGGACAGCAACGGCTTCATCGTCTTCAGCACCTCAATCGACCCTTGATATCTCTTCTTTGCAGCAGAGCAACATGTTTGGTGCTTACAACCCAAGCACGCCCGCTGTGGTTGAACAGCAAGTTATCCAAGATGCGCCTAAGACGCGATTAAACCTCGTTTTAGTGGGTGCAGTTGCGAGCTCGAATCCAAAACTGAGCTTAGCGGTGATCGCCAATCGCGGCACGCAAGCGACCTACGGAATTAATGAAGAGATTGAAGGCACTCGAGCCAAGTTAAAAGCGGTATTAATCGACCGCGTTATCATTGATAACTCAGGACGAGACGAAACCTTGATGCTTGAAGGTATTGAGTACAAGCGTTTGGCTGTATCAGCGCCTGCGCCACCTCGTAGCTCTTCTTCGGTTCGTGGTAATAATCCGGCTTCAGCAGAAGAGAAGCTTGATGAAATTAAAGCGAAGATAATGAAAGAACCGCAACAAATCTTCCAATATGTTCGACTGTCTCAGGTGAAGCGTGACGATAAAGTGATCGGTTATCGTGTGAGCCCTGGCAAAGATTCAGAACTTTTTAACTCTGTTGGGCTCCAAAACGGAGATATTGCCACTCAGTTAAATGGACAAGACCTGACAGACCCTGCTGCTATGGGCAACATATTCCGTTCTATCTCAGAGCTGACAGAGCTAAACCTCGTCGTCGAGAGAGATGGTCAACAACATGAAGTGTTTATTGAATTTTAAAACTTTGCGTCTAACGAAGGACGAAAGTGTAGGAGAAGTACGTGAAGCATTGGTTTAAGAAAAGTGCATGGTTATTGGCAGGAAGCTTGATCTGCACACCCGCAGCCATCGCGAGTGATTTTAGTGCCAGCTTTAAGGGCACTGACATTCAAGAGTTTATTAATATTGTTGGCCGCAACTTAGAGAAGACCATCATCGTTGAACCTTCGGTACGCGGGAAAATTGATGTGCGCAGTTATGACGTACTCAATGAAGAGCAATATTACAGCTTCTTCTTAAACGTATTAGAGGTGTATGGCTACGCGGTCGTTGAAATGGACTCGGGTGTTCTTAAGATCATCAAAGCCAAGGATTCGAAAACATCGGCAATTCCAGTCGTTGGAGACAGTGATACGATCAAAGGCGACAACGTGGTGACACGTGTTGTGACGGTTCGTAATGTCTCGGTGCGTGAACTTTCTCCTCTGCTTCGTCAACTAAACGACAATGCAGGCGCGGGTAACGTTGTGCACTACGACCCAGCCAACATCATCCTTATTACAGGCCGAGCGGCGGTAGTAAACCGTTTAGCTGAAATCATCAAGCGTGTTGACCAAGCGGGTGATAAAGAGATTGAAGTCGTTGAGCTAAAGAATGCTTCTGCGGCAGAAATGGTACGTATCGTTGATGCGTTAAGCAAAACCACTGATGCGAAAAACACACCTGCATTTCTACAACCTAAATTAGTTGCCGATGAACGTACCAATGCGATTCTTATCTCAGGTGACCCTAAGGTACGTAGCCGTTTAAGAAGGTTGATTGAACAGCTTGATGTGGAAATGGCAACCAAGGGCAACAACCAAGTAATTTACCTTAAATACGCCAAAGCAGAAGATTTAGTCGATGTGCTGAAAGGCGTGTCGGACAACCTGCAATCAGAAAAGCAATCTTCAACTAAAGGTAGCTCATCTCAACGTGACAAAGTGGTGATCTCAGCTCACAGTGATACCAACTCTTTGGTTATTACCGCCCAACCAGACATCATGAACGCGCTGCAAGATGTGATCGCGCAACTGGATATTCGTCGCGCTCAAGTCTTGATTGAAGCCCTAATTGTCGAGATGGCAGAAGGTGACGGTATTAACCTTGGTGTGCAATGGGGTTCTTTAGAGCACGGCGGAGCAATTCAATTTTCAAATGGTGGGCCAAAAATTGGTGAAGTAATGGTTGGTCTTGAAGAGGCTAAAGATACTACTTCAACTACAGCTGTTTATGATTCAGATGGTAATTTTTTACGCAACGAAACGACCACAGAAGAAGGTGACTACAGTACATTAGCTTCTGCCTTGGGCGGCTTGAATGGTGCAGCATTACCTCTGGTTATGGGGGACTGGACCGCTCTTATTAGTGCTGTTTCGACTGATTCAAATTCAAATATTCTATCGTCTCCAAGTATTACGGTAATGGACAATGGCGAAGCGTCGTTCATTGTGGGTGAAGAGGTTCCGGTTTTAACTGGTTCCACTGCAGGCTCAAGTAACGATAACCCATTCCAGACGGTTGAACGTAAAGAAGTGGGTATCAAGCTGAAAGTCGTCCCACAGATCAATGAAGGTAACTCTGTACAGCTGAACATTGAACAAGAAGTCTCGAATGTATTGGGTGCGAATGGTGCGGTTGATGTTCGCTTTGCCAAGCGTCAACTGAACACGTCAGTGATCATTGAAGATGGTCAGATGCTAGTGCTTGGCGGTCTGATTGATGAACGCGCATTAGAGAGTGAATCTAAGGTGCCGTTCTTGGGTGATATCCCAGTACTTGGATATCTATTTAAATCAACCAGTACTCAGGTTGAGAAAAAGAACCTAATGGTATTCATCAAGCCGACCATTATTCGTGATGGTATGACGGCTGATGGTATTACTCAGCGTAAATACAACTTTATTCGTGCTGAGCAGTTGTATAAGTCAGAGCAGGGCCTGAAGCTGATGGATGACGATAATATTCCAGTACTGCCTAAATTTGGCGAAAGCATGAATTACCCGGCTGAACTTCAAGCCTTCATTGATCAGATGGAAACAGAATAATGGCTGAATTGGTAGGGGCGGCACGTACTTATCAGCGCTTGCCGTTTAGCTTTGCGAATCGCTATAAGATGGTGTTGGAGTATCAACATCCAGAGCGCGCACCGATACTTTATTATGTTGAGCCACTGAAATCGGCGGCGATCATTGAAGTGAGTCGTGTTGTGAAAAATGGTTTCACGCCACAAGCGATTACTCTCGATGAGTTTGATAAAAAACTGACCGATGCTTATCAGCGTGACTCGTCAGAAGCTCGTCAGCTCATGGAAGACATTGGTGCTGATAGTGATGACTTCTTCTCACTAGCGGAAGAACTGCCTCAAGACGAAGACTTACTTGAATCAGAAGATGATGCACCAATCATCAAGTTAATCAATGCGATGCTGGGTGAGGCGATCAAAGAGGGTGCTTCGGATATTCATATCGAAACCTTTGAGAAATCACTGTCGATCCGTTTCCGTATTGATGGTGTGTTACGTGATGTGTTGGCGCCGAGCCGTAAACTGGCTCCGCTGCTCGTGTCACGTGTAAAGGTTATGGCTAAATTGGATATTGCGGAAAAACGCGTGCCACAAGATGGTCGTATTTCTTTGCGTATTGGTGGCCGAGCGGTTGATGTTCGTGTTTCAACCATGCCTTCTTCGCACGGTGAGCGTGTGGTAATGCGTCTGTTGGACAAAAACGCCACTCGTCTAGACTTGCACAGTTTAGGTATGACAGCAGAAAACCATGAAAACTTCCGTAAGCTGATTCAGCGCCCACACGGCATTATCTTGGTGACCGGCCCGACAGGTTCAGGTAAATCGACGACCCTGTACGCTGGCCTGCAAGAGCTTAACAGCAACGAACGCAACATCCTTACCGTTGAAGACCCAATTGAATTTGATATTGATGGCATTGGTCAAACACAAGTGAACCCTAAGGTTGATATGACCTTTGCGCGTGGTTTACGTGCCATTCTTCGTCAAGATCCTGATGTGGTCATGATTGGTGAGATCCGTGATTTGGAAACCGCAGAGATCGCTGTTCAAGCCTCTTTGACCGGTCACTTAGTGATGTCGACCCTTCACACCAATACGGCAATCGGTGCAATTACGCGTCTGCGTGATATGGGCATCGAACCCTTCTTGATCTCTTCTTCGCTGCTGGGTGTTTTGGCTCAGCGCTTGGTTCGCACCCTGTGTAACGACTGTAAAGAACCTTACGAAGCGGATAAAGAACAGAAAAAACTGTTTGGGTTGAAGAAGAAAGACAGCCTAACGCTTTACCATGCCAAAGGGTGTGAAAGCTGCAGTCACAAAGGCTATCGAGGCCGTACTGGTATTCATGAGCTATTGATGATTGACGATTCGGTACAAGAGCTGATTCACAGTGAAGCTGGCGAACAGGCAATTGAGAAAGCAATTCGTGGCACAACACCAAGTATTCGAGATGATGGCTTGAGCAAAGTTCTGAAAGGGGTAACGTCCTTAGAAGAAGTGATGCGTGTGACCAAGGAAGTCTAGTATGGCGGCATTTGAATACAAAGCGCTGGATGCCAAGGGTAAGAGCAAAAAGGGCTCGATTGAAGCGGATAACGCTCGTCAGGCTCGCCAGCGCTTAAAAGAACAAGGCTTGATGCCGGTTGAGATGACCGAAGCTAAAGCTAAAACGACGAAAGGTGCACAGCCTTCGACCAGCTTTAAGCGTGGTATCAGCACGCCAGACCTTGCTTTGATTACTCGCCAAATTTCCACCTTGGTGCAATCAGGCATGCCGCTAGAAGAGTGCTTGAAAGCCGTGGCGGAGCAATCTGAAAAGCCACGTATTCGAACCATGTTACTGGCGGTTCGTTCGAAGGTAACGGAAGGTTATTCGCTAGCCGATAGCTTGGCTGATTACCCACATATCTTTGATGAACTGTTTAGAGCCATGGTCGCGGCTGGTGAGAAATCGGGTCACTTAGATGCGGTATTGGAGCGACTGGCTGATTACGCAGAAAACCGTCAGAAGATGCGCTCTAAGTTGCTGCAAGCGATGATCTACCCTGTGGTGCTGGTGGTGTTTGCGGTGACGATTGTTTCGTTCCTGCTGGCAACCGTGGTACCTAAGATCGTTGAACCGATTATCCAAATGGGCCAAGAACTTCCTCAATCGACACAATTTTTATTGGCATCGAGTGAATTTATCCAGAATTGGGGCATCCAATTACTGTTGTTGATCATCGGTGTGATTGTGTTGATTAAGACAGCTCTGAAAAAGCCGGGTGTTCGCATGAGTTGGGATCGCAAGCTATTAAGCATTCCACTGATCGGCAAGATCGCGAAAGGAATTAATACCTCTCGTTTTGCACGAACACTCTCTATCTGTACCTCGAGTGCGATTCCTATCCTTGAGGGGATGAAGGTTGCGGTTGATGTAATGTCGAATCACCATGTGAAGCAACAAGTACTGCAGGCGTCAGACAGTGTTAGAGAAGGGGCAAGCCTGCGTAAAGCGCTCGATCAAACCAAACTCTTCCCTCCAATGATGCTGCATATGATCGCCAGTGGTGAGCAGAGTGGTCAGTTAGAGCAAATGCTAACAAGAGCGGCAGATAACCAGGATCAAAGCTTTGAATCGACCGTGAATATCGCGTTAGGTATCTTTACGCCAGCACTTATCGCTTTGATGGCAGGCTTAGTGCTGTTCATTGTGATGGCGACTCTGATGCCGATGCTTGAAATGAATAATTTGATGAGTGGTTAATCAACTGCTCATAAGACGTTAGTTTTTGGATTAACGAGAAGAAGGAC
Source organism: Vibrio sp. 10N.247.311.12 (assembly GCF_041467515.1). Taxonomy (NCBI): domain Bacteria; kingdom Pseudomonadati; phylum Pseudomonadota; class Gammaproteobacteria; order Vibrionales; family Vibrionaceae; genus Vibrio; species Vibrio sp. 10N.247.311.12. Next base: position 42,606 of record NZ_JBFSUV010000036.1, on the reverse strand, counting down.
ATTATTACCTTCAACTCGCTGTCTGTAATTTGGAGAAAATAATGAAAAACAGAATGAAGAAACAATCAGGCTTTACCCTATTAGAAGTGATGGTTGTTGTGGTTATCCTTGGCGTATTGGCGAGCTTTGTTGTACCTAACCTATTGGGTAACAAAGAGAAGGCTGACCAACAAAAAGCCATCACTGATATTGTGGCGCTAGAGAACGCGCTAGATATGTACAAACTGGATAACAGCGTTTACCCAACAACGGATCAAGGTCTTGATGCATTGGTTTCTAAGCCAAGCAGCCCAGAGCCTCGTAACTACCGCGACGGTGGCTACATCAAGCGTCTGCCAAACGACCCATGGGGTAACGAGTACCAATACCTAAGCCCTGGTGATAACGGCACTATTGATATTTTCACTCTTGGTGCTGATGGCCAAGAAGGTGGTGAAGGTATTGCGGCGGATATCGGCAACTGGAACATGCAGGATTTCCAATAAGCTTCAGCTTATTGTTTGATTCGTTATTGATGCTTGATACGTTATTGATGGTAGGACGTAAACAGATGGAGTCTAAAGGTGAAAACTAAGCAAACACAGCCAGGTTTCACCTTGATTGAGATTCTCTTGGTGTTGGTACTACTGTCAGTAACGGCGGTTGCGGTGATCGCGACCATTCCTACCAATAGCAAAGATGTTGCTAAAAAATACGCTCAAAGCTTTTATCAGCGAGTTCAATTACTCAATGAAGAGGCTATTTTGAGCGGCTTAGATTTTGGCGTTCGAGTTGATGAAAAGAAATCGACCTATGTACTGATGGCGCTTAAGTCTGAAGGCTGGCAAGAAGTCGATTTTGAAAAAATCCCCTCTTTAACTGAACTACCGGAAGAACTCGCATTGTCACTGACCTTAGGTGGTGGCGCATGGGAAGACGATGATCGGTTGTTCAACCCAGGAAGCTTGTTTGATGAAGATATGTTTGCTGATCTTGAAGAGGAAAAGAAGCCGAAACCACCACAGATCTACATCTTGTCGAGTGCTGAAATGACGCCATTTGTATTGTCGTTTTATCCAAATACCGGAGACACCATACAAGATGGTTGGCGTATTCGAGTATTGGACAATGGTGTGATTCGACTGCTAGAACCGGGAGAAGAAGATGAAGAGGAATAACCGTTCTCCTTCTCGTTCTCGTGGTATGACCCTTGGTTCTCGAGGAATGACGCTGCTTGAGGTATTGGTTGCGCTCGCTATCTTTGCGACTGCGGCGATCAGTGTGATTCGTGCTGTTACTCAGCACATCAATACCCTCAGTTATCTCGAAGAAAAAACCTTCGCGGCTATGGTCGTTGATAATCAAATGGCTTTGGTGATGCTGCATCCTGAGAAGCTAAAAAAAGCGCAGGGCACACAAGAGTTGGCCGAGAGAGAGTGGTTTTGGAAGGTCACGCCAATCGATACTAGCGATGATTTATTAAAGGCGTTTGATGTGAGTGTGGCAACCAGTAAACAAGCTTCTCCAGTGGTCACGGTGCGCAGCTATGTGGTCAAGTAAAAGCGTGTCGTTAGCTCAGAGCAAGTCGCTAAGTAAGAGCATGTCCGCCAATAAGCGTGTGCCTCGTAAACAAGGACTATCTTCGAAAGGGAGAGGCTTTACCTTAATTGAGGTTTTGGTCTCGATCGCTATCTTTGCCACGTTAAGCATGGCGGCTTATCAGGTAGTAAATCAGGTTCAGCGCAGCAACGAGCTTTCAATCGAGCGCAGTGCTCGTTTAAATCAACTGCAACGTAGCTTAGTCATTTTAGATAATGATTTTCGCCAGATGGCGGTACGACAATTTCGTACCAACGGTGAAGAAGCATCATCTAAGCTGATCTTAATTAAAGAGTATTTACTGGATTCCGACAGCGTTGGCATCATGTTTACTCGCCTTGGCTGGCATAACCCACAGCAGCAGTTTCCTCGCGGAGAAGTCACCAAAGTGGGTTACCGCATTAAAGAAGAAACGCTTGAGCGTGTGTGGTGGCGCTACCCCGATACTCCTGCAGGACAAGAAGGTGTGATTACGCCTTTGCTTGATGATGTTGAAAGCTTGGAATTCGAGTTTTATGACGGAAGCCGCTGGGGGAAAGAGTGGCAAACCGACAAATCGCTACCGAAAGCGGTAAGGTTAAAGCTAACCTTGAAAGATTATGGTGAGATAGAGCGTATTTATCTCACCCCAGGTGGCACGCTCGATCAGGCCGATGATTCTTCAAACAGTGACTCTTCAAGTAGTAATGAGGGGAATAATGACTCATCGAACTAATAAGTTTGCACTGACAAGGTCTGCCATGGGGCGCAAGCAGCGAGGTGTTGCGCTGATCATTATCCTGATGCTACTGGCGATAATGGCAACCATCGCAGGCAGTATGTCGGAACGCCTGTTTACTCAATTTAAGCGCGTGGGAAATCAACTGAATTACCAACAGGCTTACTGGTACAGCATTGGTGTCGAAGCGCTGGTGCAAGACGGCATTAGGCAAAGCTACAAAGACAGTGATACCGTCAACTTGAGTCAACCATGGGCGTTAGAAGAACAGGTATACCCGTTGGATTATGGTCAAGTTAAAGGCCGTATTGTTGATGCTCAGGCATGTTTTAATCTCAATGCGTTGGCTGGTGTGGCGACGACTTCAAGTAACCAAACACCTTATTTAATTACGGTTTGGCAAACCTTGTTGGAAAACCAAGATGTTGAGCCTTATCAGGCCGAGGTTATTGCACATTCAAGCTGGGAATTTGTTGATAGTGATACCCGAACCTCCTCTTCAGCTGGTGTAGAAGACAGTACTTATGAGGCGATGAAGCCATCTTATTTGGCAGCGAATGGCTTAATGGCCGATGAGTCCGAGCTACGCTCGGTTTATCAAGTCACTGGTGAGGTGATGAATAAGGTTCGCCCCTTTGTTTGTGCTCTGCCGAGCGACGATTTCCGTTTGAATGTGAATACTCTTACGGAAAAGCAGGCGCCGTTATTGGAAGCGATGTTTGCCCCCGGCTTAAGTGAATCGGATGCCAAACAGCTGATAGACAAACGCCCATTCGATGGTTGGGATACGGTGGATGCGTTTATGGCTGAGCCTGCTATTGTGGGTGTGAGTGCCGAAGTCAGCAAAAAAGCGAAAGCATATTTAACTGTAGATAGCGCCTATTTTGAGCTAGATGCAGAGGTATTAGTTGAGCAGTCACGTGTACGTATACGGACGCTTTTCTATAGTAGTAATCGAGAAACAGTGACGGTAGTACGCCGTCGTTTTGGAGGAATCAGTGAGCGAGTTTCTGACCGTTCGACTGAGTAGCGAACCACAAAGCCCTGTGCAGTGGTTAGTTTGGTCGACAAGCCAACAAGAAGTGATAGCAAGTGGCGAACTGTCTAGCTGGGAGCAGCTGGATGAGTTAACGCCTTACGCTGAAAAGCGTAGCTGTATCGCTTTATTGCCGGGAAATGAATGCTTAATTAAGCGTGTTGAGATCCCGAAAGGTGCTGCTCGCCAGTTCGATTCTATGCTGCCGTTTTTATTAGAAGACGAAGTCGCACAAGATATCGAAGACTTACACCTGACTATTTTAGAGAAAGACGCAACGCACGCGACAGTGTGTGGTGTCGATCGTGAATGGTTAAAGCAAGCGTTAGACCTGTTCCGCGAAGCCAATATTATCTTCCGTAAGGTGTTGCCAGATACACTGGCCGTGCCTTTTGAAGAGCAAGGCATCAGTGCATTACAGATCGACCAGCATTGGCTATTACGTCAAGGTAACTATCAAGCTGTATCGATCAGCGAAGCATGGTTACCGATGTTTTTGCAAAGTGATTGGGTTGTTGCTGATGACGAAGAGCAAGCGACGACTATCTTCAGCTACACCGCGATGCCGAGCGATGACGTTCAACTGCAAAGTGGCATTGAGTGGCAAGCTAAACCTGCTGAACTGGTGATGTCTTTACTGAGCCAACAAGCCATTACAAGTGGCGTAAACTTACTGACGGGCACCTTTAAAACCAAATCTTCATTCAGTAAGTACTGGCGTGTATGGCAAAAAGTAGCGATCGCAGCTTGTTTGCTGGTGGCGGTGATCGTCACTCAGCAAGCCTTAAAGGTTCAGCAGTACGAAGCACAAGCCGAAGCGTACCGAACGGAGAGTGAACGTATTTTTAGAAGCGTACTTCCGGGCAAGCAACGTATTCCGACGGTCAGCTACCTTAAGCGCCAGATGAACGACGAAGCTAAGAAGTATGGTGGCTCGGGTGATGGTGATTCCTTACTTGGATGGCTAGCGTTACTGCCAGAAACTTTAGGACAAGTGAAAGCCATCGAAGTGAATAGTATTCGCTACGACGGCAACCGCTCAGAGGTGAGATTGGAAGCGAAAAGTACTGACTTCCAATATTTCGAGACTGCGCGAGTGAAACTTGAAGAGAAGTTTACCGTTGAGCAAGGGCCATTGAATCGTAATGGTGATGCCGTATTTGGTAGCTTTACCCTTAAACCCCGTCAATAAACTGCGTAAGGAGATCAGTGATGAGAAATATGATTGAGCCACTCCAAGCGTGGTGGACTTCAATAAGTCAAAGAGAGCAACGATTAGTGATTGGTTGCTCAATTTTATTGGTGGTCGGTGTCGTTTATTGGGGGCTAATCCAGCCACTCAGTCAGCGAGCTGAACTTGCGCAGAGCCGTATTCAAAGTGAGAAGCAGCTTCTAGCTTGGGTAACCAATAAAGCCAATGAAGTGGTTGAGTTGCGAGGCAGTGGTGGCATCAGTGCGAGCCAGCCTCTGAATCAATCTGTACCAGCTTCTATGCGTCGCTTTAATATCGAGCTAATACGCGTGCAACCACGTGGCGAAATGTTGCAAGTGTGGGTGAAACCTGTGCCTTTTAATCAGTTCTTAGATTGGCTGACATACTTGAAAGAGAAGCAGGGTGTCGAAGTAGAGTTTATGGACATTGATCGCTCCGATAACCCAGGGGTTATTGAGGTCAACCGACTACAGTTTAAACGAGGTTAATGTGAAACGCGGTTTATCTTTGAAGTTAGGTTTACTTTTTGGCGGCATCTTTATTGTCTTTTTCTCGGTTAGTCTGTTGCTGCATCTACCGGCCTCTTTTGTACTCAAACATGCACCGGCTGTGCGTGGCTTGAATATTGAAGGTGTTGAAGGAACGGTTTGGCAGGGCAGCGCCAATAATATCGCCTGGCAGCGTGTTAATTACGGTTCAGTACAGTGGGACTTTCAGTTCTCTAAACTCTTCCAAGCCAAAGCTGAATTAGCGGTTCGTTTTGGTCGTAATAGCGACATGAACTTGTCAGGAAAAGGGCGTGTTGGGTACAGCATGAGTGGTGCGTATGCGGAAAACTTAGTCGCATCAATGCCCGCTGCTAACGTGATGAAATATGCTCCAGCCATTCCAGTCCCGGTTTCAATTGGTGGAAAGGTTGAGCTGACGATCAAGCATGCGGTTCATGCTCAACCTTGGTGTCAGTCTGGTGAAGGTACTGTGGCTTGGTCTGGTGCTGCAGTCGATTCACCTGTTGGTTCGTTAGACCTTGGTCCTGTGATTGCGGACATAACCTGTGAAGACAGTACAATTGCAGCCAAAGGCGTTCAGAAGAGCACTCAAGTAGACAGTGAGTTCTCAGCGAGTCTAACATCTAACCAGCGCTACACATCTGCAGCGTGGTTTAAACCGGGTGTTGAATTCCCGCCAACGATGCAAAATCAGCTTAAATGGTTGGGTAATCCTGATAGCCAAGGTAAGTACCAGTTTACTTATCAAGGTCGTTTTTAGCTAAACGGCTAAGGGTCACTAAATTACGAGATATAAAAAACGGGCACCTCACTGAGGTGCCCGTTTTGTTTGTTCTGAGAATCTAGAGGATATCTGACAGTTAAAGGGAGCAAACTCGCCTAGTCTTTGCCTTGCAAAATTTCTACCCACGGTAAATCTGCATCACCGAGTACAATGAAGTTCGGGTTTTCTAGCGTTTCTCTTTCATTGTACGAAAGCGGTTCTAGTTGAGTACTTAAGATACGTCCGCCAGCTTCTTCAACAATGCACTGCGTTGCGGCGGTATCCCACTCTCCGGTTGGTCCAAGGCGCAGATAACAATCCACAGCGCCTTCTGCGACTAAACAGGCCTTAAGCGCTGCTGAGCCTAGAGGAACCAAATCATAATTCCATGCTGAGCTCATACGGCTAGTGATGCGATTGATGTCCTGGCGACGGCTGATCGCCATGGCGATTGACTGGTTTGGCAGCTCGTGACGATGCGTTTTGATTTTCACGCTGTCATTAAGGTCTGGGATCTTCCAAGCGCCTTTGCCACTGTAAGCGTAATAGCTCACACCTGAAACGGGTGCGTATACCACGCCCATCACTGGCTTGTTATGCTCGATTAGGGCGATAATTGTCGCGAAATCACCACTTCGTGCGATGAACTCCTGGGTGCCGTCCAGTGGGTCAACTAACCAGTAGCGATCCCATTGAGAGCGTTGCTCTAGGCTGATGTCGGCGTCTTCTTCGGATAATACGGGAATATCAGGCGTCAATTCACTGAGTTTTTTTAATATCAGCTTATGTGCTGCAAGATCGGCACTGGTTACAGGAGTGTCATCACTCTTAATGAACTCTTCGTAATCCTTTTTCTCGTAGATCTCTAAGATGAGTTGACCAGCAGAGCGAGCAATCTCAATGACAGAGGGTAGGAGGTGAGACAAATCTTTTGTTATTGGCATAAATGTTCTCTTACTCTTAGAGCGAGCCTGAATGTTCTAGTTATTGTTTAATACACGAAGGCTTAAAAGCAGGGCTGTAATACTCCGAGCCTCACAGAAATCGAGATGTGTTAACAGTTCTTCGGCTTGAGCAAGTGGCCAGCGCACAATATCGAGAGGCTCTGGCTCATCACCTTCTAGCTTTTCTGGGTAGAGGTCTTCTGCAATAAACAGCGTCATTTTGCTAGAGAAGTAAGAGGGTGCAAGGATCACTTCCTTCAGCGGAGTAAGCTTGTTGGCACCGAAGCCTATCTCTTCTTTGAGTTCGCGAACGGCGGCTTCGTTTGGCTGCTCACCTGGATCAATCAGCCCTTTTGGAAAGCCAAGTTCGTAGCGTTCAGTTCCCGCTGCATATTCACGTACTAATAGAATATCGCCTTGCTCAGTAATAGGAACCATCATCACTGCGTTGCGCCCGCTGGGCTTCATGCGTTCGTAAGTGCGCTGTTCGCCGTTTGAAAAGCGTAAGTCGAGAGACTCGATAGAGAATAGTCTTGATTGAGCGACAGTTTGTTTAGCCAAAATCTCTGGCTTGGTCCTTTTTGTCATTGCGCTCGCTCCTTAGCTCATTGGAATTCTTTCTTATAAAGTCATTCTAATATAGGGGAAATGACGTTGAGTTCCTAGATCCGAGTTTTCATATCCTAGAATTATTAGAGCAGGAACCGATTGCGATCACTTGAATACCTTACTCAAGATGGTAACCAACCGAGAATTCGGGTTATTTCGTTCGGGAATACAAGAGCATAGTGAGATCGTGTTCGAGCGTATCTGTTTAGCCCTAAAACAAAAAAGGTTGATGCTTGCGCATCAACCTTTCAAATAACAACTAACACTAAATCAGTGATTAGTAGTAAGAGTGCTCACCACGATCGTGCTCAGTTGCATCACGAACAGCAGTCAGTTCACCTTCAAACTGTTGAAGAAGTTCTTTCTCGATGCCTTCTTTTAGCGTTACATCAACCATAGAACAACCGTTACAACCACCACCGAAGGCTACAATAGCTGCGCCGTCTTCAGTGATTTCTACCAAGCTAACGTGACCGCCGTGACCAGCAAGTTGTGGGTTAACTTGTGTTTGAATTGCGTATTCAACACGTTCTACAAGTGGTGCATCGTCTGCGACTTTACGCATCTTAGCGTTTGGTGCTTTAAGCGTTAGCTGAGAGCCCATTTTGTCAGTAACGAAGTCAATTTCAGCTTCATCTAGGAACGGTAGGCTTAGCTCATCTACGTATGCACAGAAAGCTTCGAATTTAAGCTCTGTGTCAGACGCTTCGATAGCATCTGTTGGGCAGTAAGAAACACCACACTCTGCGTTTTGTGTACCCGGGTTTACCACGAACACACGAATGTTTGTACCTTCAGGCTGCTGTGACAGCAGATTGGCAAAGTGAGTTTGAGCTGTTTCTGTAATAGTAATATTTGACACGACGAATACCTGAGTAGATTTGTAGGTTATTAGCGCCATTCTACTCCTGTCAGATTTGTAATTCAGCCCTTTTTTGTTGGATTGCTGTACAAGTAGTGATTCACAGCTTTTATCCAGAGGGCTCAGGAGTGCGGCAGATGCAGTAAATATCAATCCTTTTAACGTCCACTTCAAGTAGTAATTGGCATAATTGATACACAGTACTGCCGGTGGTTACAACATCATCAATTATCGCGACGTGAGAGGGGATAGTTCCTTGAACGTCTTGTTTTCGCAGCGCAAAAGCGCTCTTTAGATTGTGTAATCGTGCGGATTTAGTCAGCCCCTGCTGGGAAGCCGTTGAGCGAATTCGACGAAAGAGCACATCACTTTCAACGCCAAGCTCTTGAGCCGTGTAGTCGGCTAGCAGCTTACTTTGATTAAAGCCGCGATGAGTATATCGACGCCAATGCAGCGGCACGCTGGTGATCAGCGGAGCAGGATATTCGATACGTGATGCCAATAGCTTAGATAGATCACGTGCAAACCAAAACTTATCAGCGTACTTCATTTGCTGAATGTAACCTGCTGTAGGGAAGGTGTAATCGCCGACACAGTAGAGGCGATGCCAAGGTGGAGGTTGAGATAAGCACTGTCCGCACTGCTCTACTGTGAGCAGTGTTTTTAAACCACATCGTTGGCAGCGTGGTACTGGCTGAAAGAGTTTGAGACAAGAATTGCACCATCGAGGATGTGTATCACTGGGCAGTTTATCAAGTTTGCACAGGTGGCATTGAGGTGTGACCAGACGTGGTGTGTGTTTTTGTAGCCAATCGGATAACATAGCTCGTGATGCTTTTGGGTTATGGTGTTCCTTTTGCTCACCATACTGAAAAGCGCGGATTATCGCTGATGGAAAAAGTAGGGAATATTGAGAATGAGTGACGCGTTATATTGGCATGTTTCTGGGCAAGGGCCTGATTTAGTACTGGTTCACGGCTGGGGAATGAACGGTGCGGTATGGCAACAAACCGTTAATGCATTACAAGCTGATTTTCGAGTGCATGTTGTCGATTTACCAGGGTATGGACACAGCGCGCACTGCCACGCTCAAGATCTTGAAGAGATTGCTCAGCAGCTTTTGGCCGAAGCACCAAAGCAAGCGATTTGGGTGGGTTGGTCACTTGGAGGCTTGGTCGCAACGCACATGGCTCTCCATCACTCAGATTACGTGAGCAAGCTGGTGACTGTCGCCAGTTCTCCCAAATTCGCCGCTGCAAAAGAGCCCGTGTTATGGCGAGGCATTCAGCCCAACGTATTAAGCGCATTCACCGAGCAACTGGTTGAAGATTTCCAAACCACCATCGAACGCTTTATGGCATTGCAAGCCATGGGTAGCCCTTCAGCAAGGCAAGATGTAAAACAACTCAAGCAAGCGGTGCTGTCTCGCCCGTTGCCGAACCCTGACTCATTATTGGCAGGATTAAAGATGCTGTCGGATGTCGATCTGCGTGAACAACTGCCTGAGATTTCAGTACCAATGCTACGCTTGTATGGTCGATTAGATGGATTGGTGCCAATCAAGGTTGCGAAAGACTTAGGCACAGCCTTGCCTCATACCGAGCAATACATATTTACCCAGTCTTCGCATGCACCGTTTATGACCGAAGCGGATGCCTTTTGCAGTGAGCTTGTCAGCTTCGCACAAAAATAATTGCTAAATATATATCCGGCTTGGTCGATATATAAGCTAATACCAATCACAGTAAGTAAGTGTTCAAAAATAGCGTAGGTAAAAGGCTTGAGAACAAGGCAGCTTTTTTTTGACAAGTAGTTTCGATAAGTAGTTATTCTACAATCAAAAAATCTAACGCCGTTATCGAGCATTTTAACAAGCTAGGATGATCAGTTATTTACTACGATTGGTATAACACCAACGTGTTGCATGATACTCAGACCTAACTCTCTCCAGAGCTGATTGCGCTAAGTTGGGCTATGCCTGTTGTGCGTTCTCGGTACAACAGTGTTATGGCAATATTGATGGGCGATTCTTGAGGAGAGTTCGCGATGATTGTGTCACCTGCAACTGCAGTGAGTGTGCCACTAATCGCCCCGTCCGTTAATGTGCAAACAGAGCAAGTTGCGCGTGATAATAGAGTCCGAGAACCTATTGCTCCCGCAGTAGCATTGGCGAGAACCAATGCAGAGCGTAAGGTAAAATCAGACGATAAACGAAGGCAGCAGTCGGCTTGGGATCCTTCAGACCATCCAGGTTATGAAATGGAGAACGAGTCAGAGGCCAATTCGGTTAGCCAAGAAGAGCCACAAGACCCTTTTGATCGGCTGTTCAGCTTATTGGCACTGAAAACATACAGTGCTGATCAAGGCAAAGGTTATACCATGCGTTTCCGCCTGCCAAAGCATGTTTTAGATGCGGCGATTCAGGAAGGACAGATGGAGAAACGACGTAAGGTCATAAAGTATCATTATGGTCATGCTGTTGCGCCTCATGCTCCGTCAGAGATGTTGGTCGTATTATAATTATACTCTTCATACTTGAAGCTGCAGCGTTGTTAACTGCGTAAGTTCACCCTAATCACATAGAACCCCTATGCTCATAGGGCTGAACTTACTTGTTGCCTAGCTGCAACTCCAATTATTTTGAGTATAAACACGAAGAATACAACCAAGCTTCGATGTCTTTTTTGAACACATAATAAAAAAACCTGCATACCCTAAGGGATGCAGGTTTTCTGTTTTTAAGCTAATCCGTTTTTTAGGTGAGCTAACGGATTACTTTTTCGCTTTAGCAAAAGCGGCAGCGAATGCTCCACCCATTGCAGCGTTTTGTTGCGGCTCTTCACGACGGCGTTGGCCACCTTGCGAGTTTTGATTCGAGCGGTTTTGTGTACGAGGTGCACTTGAACGTTGAGCACGGTTGTCTTGTCCAGGCTCGTCCTTCATACGCATGCTCAGTGCAATACGTTTACGCTGAACATCCACTTCCATCACCTTCACTTTCACGATGTCGCCCGCTTTAACCACTTCACGTGGGTCAGAGACAAAGCGATCGGTGAGTGCTGAAATATGAACTAAGCCATCTTGGTGAACACCAATATCAACGAAGGCACCAAAGTTAGCCACGTTCGATACCACACCTTCTAGAATCATGCCTGGTTCTAGGTCTGAAACGCTGTTTACGCCATCGGCGAAGGTTGCAGTCTTGAACTCAGGGCGAGGGTCGCGTCCCGGCTTATCGAGCTCTTTAATGATGTCGCTTACCGTTGGTACACCGAAGTTCTCATTGGTGTAATCGATGGCGTGTAAACCGCGTAAGAAGTCTGTGTTACCCACCAGAGATTTGATGTCTTTGTGGTTTTTCTCAGCAATGGTTTTCACTACTGGGTAAGCTTCTGGGTGAACCGATGATGCATCTAACGGGTTCTTACCATCCATAATACGTAGGAAACCAGCACACTGTTCAAAGGCTTTTGGCCCTAAGCGTGCGACTTTTTTCAGTGTAGTACGTGCTTCAAAACGACCATTTTCATCACGGAAATCCACGATGTTCTGAGCGATGGTGCTAGAAAGGCCGGCTACGCGAGTAAGTAGCGCGGCAGACGCTGTATTCACATCAACGCCTACGGCGTTTACACAGTCTTCGACAATCGCATCTAGGCGCTTAGCGAGCATAGTTTGGCTCACATCGTGTTGGTATTGGCCCACACCGATCGATTTAGGGTCAATCTTCACTAGCTCTGCCAGTGGATCTTGCAGACGACGAGCAATAGACACCGCACCACGAATTGATACATCCATGTTCGGGAACTCTTTTGCAGCTAGTTCAGACGCGGAATACACCGATGCGCCCGCTTCGCTAACAATGATCTTTTGCGCTTTTAGGTTGCCGCGTTTAATTACGTCAGCCACAAAGCTGTCGGTTTCGCGTGAAGCCGTACCGTTACCAATCGCAATCAAATCAACATTGAATTGACGAACCATCTGCTCAACCACGTGTGCCGATTTGTCGTATTGCTTTTGAGGTGGGTGAGGGTAAATAGTTTCTGTTGCCAAAACCTTACCGGTTGAATCCACGACAGCGATTTTCGAACCGGTACGTAAACCTGGGTCCAAGCCTAAGGTTGCTCGAGGACCAGCTGGCGCTGCCATGAGTAGGTCTTTTAGGTTGGTTGCGAATACTTCAATCGCTTCGATCTCTGCACGCTCTTTCATTGCGCCCATCAATTCAGTTTCCATGTGCATAGAAACCTTGATGCGCCATGCCCAGCTAATCACTTGCTTACGCCAAGCATCCGCAGGAGCACTGCTCAGAGTAATGCCGTAGTGATCAGAGATAATGTTCTCACAGTAAGAACCACGAGCGCCTTCTTCTTGCTCAGGATCGGCATTCATCGCCAGTGTTAGGAAGCCTTCATTGCGGCCACGCAGCATGGCAAGTGCACGGTGAGACGGCACTTTGCTGAGTGTTTCGTTGTGCTCGAAGTAGTCTTTGAACTTCTCGCCTTCTTGCTCTTTACCTGTCACTACACGAGCGACTAGCTCTGAGTTGCGTGTTAGGTGTTGGCGAATCTTTTCTAGTAGGTTTGCGTCTTCCGCAATGCGTTCCATGATGATCGCACGAGCACCATCGAGAGCAGCTTTGGTATCGGCAATGCCTTTATCGTTGCTGATGAAGTTCGCCGCTTCCGTTTCTGGATCGTGCTGTGGTTCATTCCAAAGTGTATCGGCAAGTGGCTCTAAACCTGCTTCGATTGCGATTTGGCCTTTGGTACGACGCTTTGGTTTGTATGGCAGGTATAGATCTTCTAGGCGAGTCTTGCTGTCGGCTTGAGTGATGTCACGCTCTAATTCTGGCGTGAGCTTGCCTTGGTCTTGAATCGACTTAAGAATTGTTTGGCGACGATCGTCTAGCTCGCGAAGGTATGAAAGGCGGCTATCAAGGTTACGTAGTTGGGTATCGTCTAAGCCACCCGTAACTTCTTTACGGTAGCGGGCAATAAAGGGAACGGTGTTACCGTCGTCAATTAGGTTTACTGCGGCAGTGACTTGCTCAGAACGGACATTCAGTTCTTCAGCAATCAGTCGACAGATAGCTTGGCTCATCCGATGAATCTCTTATTTAATATCATGACAAGTATATGGGGGTGAGCGTACGCTTTTTCTAGCTTTGGCTGTGTAATTATCCTGTCAGAAGTCGAATTTCCGTTTCTGATACCCGCTTTGTGCGAGATCTCTTACAAGTGATGTGAGACTAAGTCGCTTTAGACCGATGAGATCGTCTTGATGTTACACTAAGTAGCTGATTTTATTTGATTGTGTGTTTGTGGACGTATTTCTCACCTGAAATGTTTTTTAAGACTATCTAGGAAACCCGGCCATTTGCCGTAATATTTAACTTGTCGACAGGGAGTTGGCAGGAACAGGAAAAAGCCTAATGGACTAGGTATCTTCAGGATGAAGATTTGATTACTTAGGATGAGTGGTCAGCAAGGAAGTGATAATCTCTGGATGAGATTCGCCAGTCAGGATGACAGGCTAGAATGGACACCGCTAGGATGGCGATGAACAAAAAGGAAATTGGTTAAAGGATTTAGCCACTATCAAGGAAAGATGCAGGGAGCACCTTATCTCGAAGAGATAAACAGTAGCCGGATTGCTGCGATAGAGACTTAACCCCGCTAGGCGAAAGCCTTGCGGGGTTTTCTTTTATCTGGAGTTTGGGTTTGCTGAACACTCAGTTTATCGCTAAGTGTTTATTAAGTTTGGTTATTCGTTGTCTGCGTAGCGAATCGAGTTAATGAACCACTCTTTGTCGCCTTCCGGTGTTTTTACCGTAAACTCGTCATCTACTTCTTTCTTGAGCAGAGCTCTAGCCATTGGTGAGTCGATAGAGATATAGCCTTTAGCATCGCCGTAGATCTCTTCTGGGCCGACAATTCGAAACTTCTTAATTTCCCCATCATCATTCTCAATTTCGACCCAAGCACCGAAAAATACCTTACCTTCTTGTTGTGGCGAGTAATCAACGATCGTGACATCAGGCAGGAACTTGCGTAAGAAACGCACTCGGCGATCAATCTGACGAAGCAAACGCTTGTTGAACGTGTAGTCTGCGTTTTCTGAACGATCTCCAAGGCTTGCTGCCCAAGTGACTATCTTAGTGATTTCAGGACGCTTCTCGTGCCATAAGTGGTCATGTTCTGCTTTGAGCTTGTTATAACCTTCTCGGGTGATCAGTTTGGTTTTCATAAATCTGACTTAATGAAATGATGTTCTAAGATAGAATATATAGAAAGGCAACATACGTTAACAATTATTTAGGCGACTTTTTCTCCAATAATGTTACATTTTTAATGTCTTATACCAATATACAATTTACCAAGAATGCTTAACCTTAGGTTTGAGCTTTAATAGGTGGAACCATTACATGCAAGAAAACTACAAAATTTTAGTGGTCGATGATGATGCTCGTCTACGTGCATTACTAGAACGCTATCTGTCAGAGCAAGGCTTTCAAGTGCGTAGCGTGGCAAACAGTGAGCAGATGGACCGCCTGTTAACCCGTGAAAATTTTCACTTGATGGTATTGGATTTAATGTTGCCGGGCGAAGATGGTCTATCGATCTGTCGTCGTCTACGAAACGCAAACAACTCGCTGCCTATCCTTATGTTGACGGCAAAGGGTGATGAAGTGGATCGCATTGTGGGCTTGGAAGTAGGTGCTGATGATTACCTGCCAAAACCATTTAACCCGCGTGAACTGCTTGCTCGTATCAAAGCGGTAATGCGCCGCCAAGTGATTGAAGCTCCGGGAGCGCCAAGTACGGAAGAATCTGTGGTTGCCTTTGGTGAGTTCCGCTTGAACCTAGGTACACGTGAAATGTTCCGTGGTGAAGAGCCAATGCCTCTGACCTCAGGTGAATTTGCGGTACTTAAGTCATTGGTGACGAATGCTCGTGAGCCAATGTCTCGCGATAAGCTGATGAACATGGCTCGTGGCCGTGAATATTCAGCGATGGAGCGTTCTATCGATGTTCAGATTTCACGTCTGCGTCGTCTAGTTGAAGAAGATCCAAGTAAACCTCGTTACATCCAAACGGTGTGGGGCTTGGGTTATGTATTCGTTCCAGATGGCAAAGCTGTGTAATCTAGCTTTGCTCGTTCTGTGATTCAGAATTCTTTATTTACGGGTCATCTCATTAATATGCGATGGCCCGTTTTCTATTCAGCACAATGGTTTAGAGTTATAGTCATATAACACTTTCTTTATCTTTCTACATCTCGGGTACCCCATGCGTATACGTAGCTCCTTTACTCAGTCGATAGTGCTTTTCTTAACGCTATTGGTCGCTAGCCAAATTTTTTCTTATTACGCGGTGTTTAACTATGCGTTGATGCCAAGTTTGCAGCAGTTTAATAAGATTTTGGCTCACGAGTTAAACCTGGTATTGGACCAAGGCAGTGATATCGAGATCGATGCGCCATTGCGTCAGCGTGTGCTTGAACAGCTCGGGGTAACCGTTCACGCCAAGGGCAGCGAAGCGGCGGGTGAGTATTACCATGCGGTCGCAATCGACCTGATGAGTGAGGAGATGACCAAGGAGCTGGGTTCTGAAACTGAAGTGCGGCTGATCTTGGGTAAAGAGAGCTATGTGCTTTGGATGGACATTGCGCAGTTACCCAACTCTTTAATTCGTATTCCGTTATCAGAGCTGCAAGAAGAGGATTTTGCACCACTGTTTCGTAACAGTCTGATCATGGCGCTGTTGATTGTCGCAGGTGGTTGGCTGTTTATCCGATTGCAAAACCGTCCGTTGATAGCGCTAGAGAAAGCGGCGCAAGGTGTCGGGCGAGGTGATATTCCACCGCCATTGCCAGTTCAAGGCGCACAAGAGATTCGCTCGGTAACTCGAGCCTTTAACCAGATGTCGAAAGGCATCCAAGAGCTAGAAGAAGACCGCGCCTTGTTGATGGCGGGTATCAGCCATGATTTACGTACTCCGTTAACGCGTATTCGCTTAGCGACGGAGATGATGTCGCCAGAAGATGGATATTTAGCTGAAGGGATCATCAGTGATACCGAAGAGTGTAACGAGATCATCAGTCAGTTTATGGATTACCTAAAGCCGGTCGATCGTGAGTCGTTCCAAGCGGTATTCGTCGATGATATTGCGCGTGAAGTGTCGAGCTCAGAAGGTGGCTACGAGGTTCAGATTGAAACCGATATTCCAGAATCGATGAAGCCAGCGCTAGGTAATCCGATCGCGATGAAGCGTGCTGTGAGCAACTTGGTGGTGAATGCGCTGCGTTACGGTAATGGTTGGGTCAAGGTATCAACTGGTATGACGGCGGATAACAAGCTTGCTTGGGTGACGGTAGAAGATAACGGGCCGGGTATTCCACAAGACCAGATCGAAAAGCTGTTTGAACCTTTCACGCGTGGTGACACGGCTCGTGGTAGCGAAGGAACGGGCTTGGGCTTAGCAATTGTGAAACGTATCGTTAGCCAGCATCAAGGTGCTGTTGTGGTCAATAACCGCAGTGAAGGTGGCTTAAAAGCGCAGATCAGTTTCCCGGTTAAGCCCTAGTTATCATCGGTCCGTTTGATGACGATAAGTTCGGTTCGGGGAACGGTTAAGAGATCCCCGACTCGGTCATTCTTCCCTCTCCGAGGATGACGAATTGCTAACCATGGACTTCTCGCTCTTGCTTGATGAAAGTAACGCACACTAAAAAGGCTTCCTTGAGGAAGCCTTTTTTACGTTTGAATACGGTCTCAGTGTTAACTATGCCTTAGTGTTAACTACGCCTTAGAGTAAACATCGCGTTCACCCAACCAACGGTTGATGATCGCCTTAGCATTGTCTGGGTAGCTATCGTGAATATGACGCGCAATACGCTGCACTTCAGGTATCAAACGTTGGTCACGAATTAGATCGGCGATCTTGAAATCAGCCAAGCCAGTTTGTTTGGTACCGAGCAATTCACCGGGGCCACGGATTTCTAAGTCGCGCTGTGCAATCACAAAGCCATCGTTACTTTCACGTAGCACACCTAGGCGTTTCTGAGCGGTTTTAGACAGCGGAGAGTGATACAACAATACACAATGACTTGCGACCGAACCTCGGCCGACACGGCCACGCAGTTGGTGCAGTTGCGCTAGGCCAAGACGTTCTGGGTTCTCGATGATCATTAAGCTCGAATTCGGAACATCCACGCCCACTTCAATCACGGTTGTCGCAACCAATAGATGCAGCTTGTTCTCTTTGAACTCTCTCATCACCGCCTGTTTCTCGGCGGGTTTCATTCGGCCGTGCACCAAGCCAATTTTTACATCTGGTAGTTTGCGTTGCAGCTCTTCTGCAGTGTCGGCCGCGGCTTGCGCTTCTAATACTTCGGATTCATCAATTAGCGTACATACCCAGTAGGCTTGTTTGCCTTCATTGAGACACGCATTACGCACCCGTTCGACAATATCATCGCGCTTGGTATCAGGAATTGCCACGGTTTGAATTGGGGTTCGTCCCGGTGGCAGTTCATCAATAATCGAAGTTTCGAGGTCGGCATAGGCCGTCATTGCTAACGTTCGTGGGATTGGGGTAGCGGTCATGACCAACTGATGTGGGTAGTAGCCTTGCTTTGCGCCTTTCTCACGTAGCTCTAATCGCTGGTGGACACCAAATCGGTGTTGCTCATCAATGATCACTAAACCAAGGTTTTTGAACTCGACATGCTCTTGGAACAGGGCATGAGTACCGACCACCATTTGCGCTTCGCCACTGGCAATACGTGTTAGTTCAGTTTCACGAGCCTTGCCTTTGAGTTTACCTGCTAGCCACCCAACTTGAATGCCCATCGCCTCAAACCAGTTAGCAAAGTTGATCGCGTGTTGTTCCGCAAGCAATTCGGTGGGTGCCATTAGCGCAACTTGTTGACCGTGTTCGAGTGCGCGAACAGCCGCAAGCGCAGCGACCAAAGTTTTACCTGAGCCTACATCGCCCTGAACTAAACGCATCATTGGGTGCGGCTTTTCAAGGTCAGCTTCGATCTCTTTGGTGACCCGTGCTTGTGCATTGGTTGGCGAGAACGGTAACTGAGCGAGTAGCTTATCTTTAAGAGTATTTACTGGAGGAAAAGGCATCGCTTTGTCTTGTTGCCCCTTACTACGAACAGACAGCATCGATAAGTTCTGAGCCAGTAGCTCTTCCATAATCAGGCGTAGCTGCGCAGGGTGTTTACCTTCATCAAACAACTCTAGGTCAATGCCTGGAGGTGGCCTGTGAATGGTATGCAGTGCTTGCGCGAGGGTAATTTGGTGATCGTATAAACCTGATGGTAGCAGCTCATTCACCGCGGCTTTGTCGATCAGTTCTAATGCTTGGTCGGTGAGGTTACGCAGCGTGACTTGTCTTAGCCCCTCGGTGGTTGGATACACTGGAGTCAGATTGGCTTCAACATCTGGCTGTTGCCTAGGCGCAAAGAATTTGTAGTCGGGATGGACAATCTCCAGCCCCATGTTACCGCGCTTGATCTCACCGTAGGCATGCACTTGTTTGCCTTCAGCAAAGTTGTTCTTCATACCTGCGGTGAAGTTGAAAAAGCGTAGGGTAATGGTGCCGTTACCATCGCTGATCTTTACCGCCAACATCTTACGTTTACCGAAAATGGTATCGACATGCATGACCTTGCCTTGCACTGCAGCCCATAAGCCCGCGTGCAGTTTTAGGATGGGGTAGATACGTGTTCTATCTTCATAGCGCAAAGGGAGGTGAAAAAGCAGATCTTGTACGTTGTTAAGCCCAACCTTTTCCAGTTTCTCTGCGACTTTAGCGCCGACTCCAGATAAAGAGTTGAGAGGGATAGCAGATAAAAGCTGTGACATAACAAGGCTCATAAACGTAAGAGAGATGATCTATTCAAGCATTTTACTGGATTTTTGTACAGGCAGGAATGGGAGGGAGCGCGGTAAATACTAGGATTACGGTTATAAAAATCCCCTTAAGCGATAAAGCATTAAGGGGATTTAAATTCTTGGCAAAACTATTATCAAGTTTAAACGTTAGTTCTTACGACGTCTTACTTTCAGCGCGTGTGGCATCACACGTAGCTTTTTCATAATACTTGCAAGATGAACACGATCTTTGGTGGTCAGCAAGATAGTCACTGTGTACAGGCGTCCATCACGTTCTTCAGTTGAAATACCGTGAATGTTCGAGCCTGTTTTCGAGATAACGTTAGTTAACTCAGCCAGTGCACCTTGGTGATTCTGCAGATCAACCTGAAGTTCAGCAGTGAACTCTTGGTCGTAATCGTCAGACCATTCAACCGCCATGTATTTGTCTGGTTCTTTCTGGTAACCACGAACGTTTGGACACGTTTCACGGTGAACCACAAGGCCACGACCTGGCGATACATGGGCAATGATGTGATCATCTGGAATTGGGTGACAACAGTTAGCGAACGTCAGTAGTAGACCTTCAGCACCACGGATAGCCAATTTCTTCCTTGGTGTGTCGCTGTTGTTTTCCACTTCAGTCAGTTCGTCAGCATCACCCAGTAGACGACGAGCAATAACGATACTCATCAGCTCACCAAGACCAATCGATGCCAGTAAGTCTTCAACATTGTCTAGGCGAAGATCAGACAATACATGTTCAACGTTCTCTTGGCCGATATCACCAATCGAGTGTTCGCCAAGTGCGTGGTTCAGTAGACGACGACCTAAGGTAATCGACTCTTCGCGGCGCATAGTCTTCAGAACCTGACGGATCTTAGTACGCGCACGTGATGTCACCACGTAGTTGAGCCATGCTGCATTCGGACGTGCGCCCGGAGCACTGATGATCTCAATAGTTTGACCGTTCTTCAGCGATTTGCTGAGTGGGTAAGGGTTCATGTCTACACGAGCACCTACACACATGTTGCCGACATCGGTATGCACCGCGTAAGCAAAATCGACCGCTGTTGCGCCTGCCGGAAGCTCGACAATGCGACCCTTCGGCGTGAACACGAAGATCTCATCTGGGAACAGATCAGACTTAACGTTTTCAATGAATTCGAATGAGTTACCCGCGCTTTGTTGCAGCTCAAGTAAGCTCTGCATCCAACGTTGTGCTTTAACCTGTGCGGTTGTGCCATTACTGCTGCGTGAGCCGTTGCCTTTGTAAGACCAGTGCGCTGCGACACCTTTGTCTGCCATTTGATCCATATCTTCAGTACGGATCTGAACCTCAACTGGCACCCCGTGAGGGCCGATCATTGACGTGTGCAGAGATTGGTAGCCGTTGGCTTTTGGTACCGCAATGTAATCTTTCATGCGGCCAGGGCGAGGCTTGTACAGGCTGTGAGCCTGACCAAGTACGCGATAACAAGTATCTGGGGTATCAACCACGACGCGGAAAGCGTAGATGTCCATAATGGTGTGGAAGCGCTGCTCTTTAGTTTTCATCTTGTTGTAGATGGAGAACAGGTTTTTTTCACGACCAAGTACGCGAGCAGGCAAACCGACCTCTTCAAGGCGGCCTTCAATTTCGCTATGGATACGTTGGATCATTTCCTTACGGTTACCACGCGCAGCTTTCACTACGTTTTTAAGTACGCGATAACGGTTAGGATAGAGGGCTTCAAAGCCCAGCTCTTCTAGTTCGGTCTTGATGTTATGAATACCAAGACGGTGAGCTAGTGGAGAATAAATCTCTAGGGTTTCACGAGCAATACGACGCTTTTTGTCAGGACGAAGTGCCCCAAGCGTGCGCATGTTGTGAGTACGGTCAGCTAATTTGATCAAGATAACGCGGATGTCTTGCACCATGGCGAGAACCATCTTGCGGAAGTTCTCTGCTTGCGCTTCTTTGCGATCACGAAATTTAAGCTTATCCAGCTTAGATACACCATCAACCAATTCAGCAACGGTATTGCCAAATTTTTCCTCTAGATCTTCTTTAGTGACATCACAGTCTTCGATGACATCATGAAGCAGAGCAGCTTGCAGGGTTTCGATATCCAGACGCATTTCTGCCAGGATTCTTGAAACAGCTACAGGGTGGATAATGTATGGTTCACCGCTTGAGCGGGTTTGCCCTTCATGGGCGTCTCTCGCTACCACATAAGATTGACGCAGAGCCTCAATTTGAGGCTCTGTTAGGTATTCTTGGGCAACGTCTTTGAGGCTATCGAATAGATACAAATTAAAGGCCCGGAAGGTTAATTAGTTCGAATGACGTTCTTAACGAGTGTGAGCGATGCTGCTTACTGCTGCAAGTTCAGCCGCTTCTTGCTCTTGTTGCTCTTGACGTTCACGAGCATCTAGTACGTCTTTAGTGATAAGACCTTCTTCGATTTCGCGAAGAGCGATAACCGTTGGCTTATCGTTTTCTTCAGGCACTAGTGAATCTTTACCGCCAGTTTGCATTTGACGTGCGCGGCGAGCCGCAATAAGAACTAGGTCGAAACGGTTGCCAACTTTTTCAACAGCGTCTTGAACAGTTACGCGTGCCATGAGGACTCCAAATAGTAATTAACTAATAAATTTTTGATGACGAGAAAGTATACAAGTTTAACTAGATACTTTCTAGATCACCGTATACTTATCTCAATAGAAAATCTAGGGGATCTAGATTATTCCGCTAATAAAGCAGTAAGCATGCCGCTGTATTTCGCTGCTTGCTTATCTTCTTTTAAGCGCTCCGCACGAATGATAGCTCTGAAGTCCATTAGGGCTGCATCAAAGTCGTCATTCACGATCACATAATCATATTCTGCATAGTGAGAAATCTCTGATTTTGCTTCGCTCATGCGTTTCGCAATAACTTCGTCGCTGTCTTGACCGCGAACATTCAAACGACGCTCTAGCTCACCATTTGATGGTGGAAGAATGAATACACTCTTCGCTTGAGGCATTTGTTCACGGATCTGACGAGCACCTTGCCAGTCGATATCTAGGAACACATCGATACCGCGGTTTAGGTTTTCTTCAATCCAAACGCGTGAAGTACCGTAGTAGTTGCCGAACACTTCAGCGTACTCTAGGAATTCACCTTTAGTAATAAGGTCTTCAAAATGATGCTTCTCTACGAAGTGGTAGTGAACACCATTTTCTTCACCAGGGCGCATACCGCGAGTGGTGTGTGAAACAGATACCTTCATTGCGTAGGTTGGATTGGTTTCTAGCATTGCTGAGATCAAGCTCGACTTACCTGCGCCACTAGGTGCAGATACGATGTAAAGAGTACCTTTGCCCATCTGTATATTTCCACTGTTGGTTGGATTGAGTGAAGGCAATAAACCTACACTTTAAAAGATAGCACTGACTCTAATTTTTGTTCCGATGGCGCATCTACTAATTGTGCCGTTGGTTACGTCTATAAAGAGATAACGAGTAAAACTAATAGAAGCAACTGGTGAAAATTAGGTCAGAAAAATGGAGGCGAAGAGTAGCATATTTAGATGATTGAGAACAACTGGCTTGATCGTTATTTATCAGCAAATGATCTTCTCAAAGATCTTTGTATAAATGTAATGACTCGTCATCGGTACTTTTTTATGTGATCTGGACAAAATTTGTTGAAGTTTTAATCTCAATCCTTACAATCCGCGCAAACGATTAAATGCTGTATATATCTAGTGATATGGACTAGATGTTTCTACTACCGAGCCTACCTTGGTGACTACAGTTTTTAGTGTAGAGACCTCTCTATTCTCACAGCATTTGAATCACCAAATTCTTAATTTATTGCAAAGGTTTTGTTGTGAGTACCGATTCCACCCTGAAAGCCCAGAACACCTCTGGCTCGCTTGATTCGATGTTTAAAATCACTGAAAGAAAAACCACGATTGGCACTGAGCTGTATGCGGGTTTCATTACTTTCTTGGCGATGAGTTACATTCTGGCGGTTAACCCAGCAATTTTGGGTGATATTCCAGGCATGGACAAAGGTGCCGTGTTTACTGCAACGGCTCTGTCTGCGGCAATCGCAACCCTAATTATGGGCATTTGGGGCAACTACCCTGTAATGCTAGCGCCGGGCATGAGTATGAACGGCTTTTTCAAAGGTCTGCTGTTAAGTGGATCTGTTGCCGTGCTTTGGAATGAAGCGCTGTTCGGTATCTTCCTATCTGGTATTTTGTACCTTGCGTTCTCATTGACCAATATTCGTAAATCGATGATTGAATCGATTCCTGAAGATTTGAAGTTGGCGATTACCGTGTCTCTCGGACTGTTCATTGCTTTCTTAGGTCTTAAGAATGCGGGCATCATCGTTTCTAACCCATTCGTATTGGTAGGCTTAGGCGACATTTCTGATCCAAAAGTGATCATCGCTTACGTGAGCATCTTCATCGCACTGGGTTGTATGGTTCGTGACATCAAGCTAGCAACGTTCATCTCATTCGTTTCTGCTATCGTGTTGACGATTCTTGCTGACGTCTTCATGGGCACTTCAAACGCACCAATCCCAGAGCAGTTCATTGCTATGCCACCAAGCATGGCTGGCAGCTTCGGCGCTATCTTCGATTTCTCTGCTTTCACGCCAGAGAAAATGTTCGACCTACTGTTCATCGTACTTATCTTCTTGATTGTCGATTTCTTTGATGGCTTGAGCACCATTGTCGGCGTTGGCCGTGATGCGGGCATCATCGATAAAGACGGTAAGGTGCCAAACGCGAAATCGGCTCTAGTAGCAGATGCGGGCGGTACTGTGATTGGCTCTATTCTTGGTACCACATCAATTACCGCATTCTCTGAGTCTGGCATCGCTTCTTCTCAAGGTGCGAAAACGGGCTTGGCAGCAGTCATGGTGGCTGGTCTGTTCCTAATCTCGCTATTCCTATACCCAATCTTCTCTATCTTCTCGGCTGCAATGGTTGCACCGGCGATGGTAGTCGTCGGCATCTACATGGTAGGTCGTCTTGGTCAGATCAACTGGGAAAAGAAAGAGTCACGCATTGCAGCCTTCTTTACCATCATGTTCACAGTGCTAAGCTTCTCTCCAGCGAACGGTATGGCGATGGGCTTCATCAGCTACGCATTCACAATGGTTGTGGCAGGTAAGCGCAAAGAAGTACACCCGCTTATCTACGGACTGTGTGTGGTGTTCTTAACTTACCTGATTCTGCTTTAAGGCTAATTAGTCACTAAGAAGTCGCTAAGTAAAAGACAAACAGATGGCTCTGCAGTGAATGCGGGGCCATTTTTGTATTTGTTGCTTTTTACCGTCGCTTCTTAATGTTGGTTACCGATGTGTTGATGGCGTTAGCCTAAAGTCGGTGCTTTGACAGTACGCGACTTATATTGATGCATGCTATTGTAGAGACTGGATTAATTATTTTTTGAAGAGTGACTATGCCTTCTCATTTACCCAAATCTTTTAGTAAGCCGTTTTTAAAAGTGTTCCACATTATGGAAGCGGTATTGCTGGTGGCGATCACGCTCGCGACCTTGTTTGCGATGGTCGAAGAGTTCATGCATGTCTTCGCTGAACGCCGTGTACAACTGACCGACATTCTGCTGATGTTCATCTATTTAGAAGTGTTGGCCATGGTTCAGCAGTTTGTGATGAACGGTAAGATCCCAGTGCGATACCCAATCTATATCGCGATGATGGCGATTGCTCGTTACATCACTTTGGGCATGAAAGAACTCGATGCGGTATTGATCGTTTGGTTATCTTTAGCGGCATTTATCTTGGCAGCAGCAACTCTGTTGATTCGAGTCGGTCACCATTACTGGCCATATGTCGATCTCAGAACTAAGCAGCCGGACGAGTAAATTTTTTGAGATCAAAGTCTTACAAATCAAGCCCGGCGACCTAGCTGGGCTTGAATTCAAGCCAACCGAACAAAAAAACATCAAATTGTCCAAATAACGCTTTACAAGCAGGCTCAGATCACCAAGAATGGCGTCGCTCTGTTCTCAGGGTTATTAAATGAAACATCCAGTTGTAAAGTAGAACCCTTAGTATTGCTTCATTGTTATTCTCAGTGTTTCCCTTAGCTTCATAGATACATTAAATAATTCAAGCTTTCAGCGCATCGCACTTTTGGCGATTAATTTTTTATTTTTATATAAGGGACACATCATGTCTAACAAAGTAAACGGCGTAGTAAAATGGTTTAACGAAGAGAAAGGCTTCGGTTTCCTAACTCAAGACAACGGCGGCGCTGACGTATTCGTACACTTCCGTGCAATTGCTTCTGAAGGTTTCAAGACTCTTAAAGAAGGCCAACAAGTGTCTTTCGAAGTAGAGCAAGGCCAAAAAGGTCTTCAAGCTGCAAACGTTGTAGCTCTATAAGATTTTAAGTCGGCGCAGGTTGCAACAGCAACTTGCGTCACTTTCTCTCTCAAATTTGTTTCCCCCCTCAGTTTTACCGCAACACTCTTCTCCATTAGCAATACCCTCTCTAAGTATTCAAAAATCCTGTTTTACGTCCGTTATCTCGTTCTAACTATCGTTGTATCTGTTCTTTGCTCTAACTCAACCTTCTACGTAACAACCAGTCACTTGCTCATCCTGATTACTATTACTGTATCCATAAAAAAAAGCCCCTAAAATTAGGAGCTCATTTTGATCTAATCAACACTGATTAAGCTGATTATTCTTTATCGTGTACAGCTTACAGACTGTTATTCAATGTTTTGGATCTGCTCACGCATCTGTTCGATAAGAACCTTAAGCTCTACGCCCGATGCTGTGATGTCTGTGCTGATAGACTTAGACGCTAGCGTGTTTGACTCACGGTTGAACTCTTGCATCATGAAGTCTAGCTTACGGCCACAAGCGCCGCCTTTCTTCAGTACTGCATTCGCTTCTTTCACATGAGAATCTAGACGGTCTAGCTCTTCTGCTACGTCTGACTTCTGCGCTAGCAGGATAAGCTCTTGCTCAACACGAGAACCTTCCAGTTCGATTTTCGCATCTTCAAATTTGGTAAGAAGACGCTCACGTTGCCACTCTAGGATCTCAGGCATGCGTGCACGAACTTTCACTACTTCTTCAGTGATTGCATCTAAGCGCTGTACGATTAGCGCCTTCATGTTCTCACCTTCACGAGCACGAGCATCAATGAACTCTGCGATAGCATCGTTGAATGCTTCAAGTAGGTCTTTGTTGATGGCATCCATGTCTTGCTCTGGCGTTTCCATCACACCAGGCCAGTTCATGACTTGGAATGGGTTCAAACGGCTGTCTTCACCTGTCATCGTCATTACTTGGTTCGCCGCATTGATTACTTGCTGAGCCAAACCTTCGTTAATGCTTAGTTCGCCCTTTGCAGCAGGGTTTGCTTCAAAGCGTAGGTTACATTCAACCTTACCGCGCGCTAGACGCTTACGGAAACGCTCACGCAAGATTGGCTCTAAACCACGGAACTGTTCAGGCATACGGAAGTAAGTTTCTAGGTAGCGTTGGTTTACACTACGGATTTCCCATACTGCGCTGCCCCAATCGCCTTTTACTTCTTTGCGTGCGTACGCGGTCATACTATAAATCATCGAATTTTCCTGTCTTTTATCATTCTGAAAATAACGCGCACGCATAGTATCACGATATGGTGTGCTCTCGAAGCCTGTCGCTTTTCACTGTAAATAGCCTTTCGTGATAAATAGCTTTGAACGGTAAATAGATTTGCACGATAAACTGCTATATAATCTTGCCCCAATCAAAACTGTCTCACCCCTTTCTTAGGTGATGCACTCTTTCGATAGTAAATCACTTCAGACTGTTAATAAGGTAGATACCAATGCGTCCAAATGACCGCGCTGTAGATCAAATTCGTCCAATTAAAATTACTCGTAACTACACAGCTTATGCTGAAGGTTCTGTATTAGTTGAGTTCGGCAACACTAAAGTTCTATGTAATGCGACGGTAGAAGAAAACGTACCGCGTTGGTTAAAAGGTCAAGGAAAGGGTTGGGTAACGGCTGAATACGGCATGCTGCCACGTGCAACGCACACTCGTAACCGTCGTGAAGCGGCGAGCGGCAAGCAAGGTGGTCGTACGATGGAAATCCAACGTCTGATCGCTCGTAGCCTACGTGCTGTTGTTGACCTGAAAGTAATGGGTGAAATTATGATCACTGTCGATTGTGATGTTATCCAAGCAGACGGCGGTACTCGTACTGCTTCTATCTCAGGTGCAAGCGTTGCAATGGCTGATGCTATCAACAGCCTACTAGCAAGCGGCAAACTGAAAAAGAACCCAATGAAAGGCCACGTAGCGGCAGTTTCAGTGGGCATCGTTGGTGCACAAGCACTGTGTGACCTTGAGTACGTTGAAGACTCAGCAGCCGATACCGACATGAACGTTGTAATGACGGAAGACGGTAAGATGATTGAGATTCAAGGTACCGCAGAAGGCGAACCGTTCAGCCACGAAGAGCTGATGCAGCTTTTAGCCCTGGCTAATAAGGGCATTGCCGATATCGTCGAAGCGCAGAAAGCTGCGTTGGCCGACTAGTCATTTTTAATAGCTCCCATTTGGGGGCTATTTTTTTGTCTGTAAAACTCGAAAGAGTAGTGCAGAGCGTAAGTTAAGTTTTATTGAATAAACGTAGAGGAAAAACATGAAAGCATATCAACGTGAATTTATTGAATTTGCACTAGAGAAAGAAGTACTTAAGTTTGGTGAGTTTACTTTAAAGTCTGGCCGCAAGAGCCCTTACTTCTTCAATGCTGGATTGTTTAATACAGGTCGTGACCTAGCGCGCTTAGGTCGCTTCTACGCAGCAGCATTGGCTGATTCTGGCATTGAGTTTGATGTACTATTTGGTCCTGCATACAAAGGTATCCCAATTGCAACGACGACAGCGGTTGCACTAGCGGATCACCACGATGTAGACACGCCCTACTGCTTCAACCGCAAAGAAGCGAAAAACCACGGTGAAGGTGGCAACCTTGTCGGTAGCGCGCTTGAAGGTCGCATCATGTTAGTGGACGACGTGATCACTGCAGGTACTGCGATTCGTGAGTCGATGGAAATCATCCAAGCAAATGGCGCTGATTTAGCGGGCGTGCTTGTTGCTATCGACCGTCAAGAGAAGGGCAAAGGCGAACTGTCTGCGATTCAAGAAGTTGAGCGTGACTTCGGTTGTGCGATTATCTCAATCGTTAGCCTGACTGACTTGGTGACTTTCCTTGAAGAGAAAGGCACAGACGCAGCACACCTAGAGTCAGTAAAAGCATACCGCGCTCAATACGGCATCTAATACTACTCGTAATTAGACTATAGAATGCACAAGGGACTGATGATTCATCAGCCCCTTTCCTTTTGGTTCAGTATTCATTATTTATAACGAATGCCGCGCTCCACTTCTGGGTCTTCCATGGTCTTAAAGCGCTTGTGCAGCCACATCCACTGTTCTGGTGCTCTTAAGATAATCTTCTCAAGGTAGCGGTTCATGTAGGCGGCAGCCGCTTTCTCATCTTTCTGTGGATAGTCATCTTCAATTGATTCATCGGCCATGATCTCATATTTGCCATCGGCATTTCTAAAACCAGACCCCGGAACAAGTGCGCATCGGCTAGTGTAAGCTAGGATACTGGTGCCTGTTGTGGTACACGCATCTTCTACTGCGAAGAAAGGCACAAACACAGACTTGTTACGACCGTAATCATGATCCGGTAGGTAGAAAAGGATCTCACCTTGACGCAGGATTCGAATCATACGCTTCACGTCTTTACGGTGAATCAGGCGGTTGCCGTTTTGAGTACGACCACGGTATTGAATGAATTCATAAGCCGGATTGTTGTGCGGGCGATAAACACCTAAACCAGAAATACCTAATACAGCCATTGCTCGCGCAGTGATCTCTAGATTTAAGGCATGCACACAGCATAGAAGAACACCTTTACCGTTGGCTTTATGTGTACGCAGTGTTTGGGTGTCTTTATCTACTAGGATTCGCTTGAAGCGCCACGTAGGCCAAAACCAGGTAATGCCGGTTTCGATGAGTGCCATACCTGTGTTCTTAAAGTTCTCACTGACCATTGCCGCGACTTCATCTGCTGGCTTGTCTGGGAAGGCGAGCTCCAAGTTACGTGTTGCTACCGCGACGCGCTTTTTACCATAGCGAGCACCCAAAGAGCCTAACGATCGGCCTAACAGCAGTAAGAGGCGATAAGGGAGAACGTTAACAATAAGCGCCAATAACCCAAAACCAAACCATACACCCCAATATTTAGGGTGAAGTAGAGCTAGAGTAAAAGGCGGCTTAGTAATCACGTGTTGTGCTGTGCCGTTTGCTGAAGAAGTTTTCGTCGTCATAACCATCACTTAAGATTTGATTGCCACTTAATTTGATTGCTACTTAATCTGAGCGCTTAGCAGTGCCCAATAAGCATCGAAGTTTTCTGTCGGTTGATATTTGAAGTCTGAGCGAACAAATCGATTCAAGCTGCCTTCAACTTGACCTAGCAGCTGAGCGGCTAAGATTTTCTCATCAACCGGGAATGATTTCCCTTCACGAAGCTTTCTTTCACGCAGGATCTGGCGAAGTTGCGTCTCAATGCGTTCGAAAAGTTGGTTGATGCGATCACGCAGGCGTTCATTTTCAAACATTAGAGCATGACCAGATAAAATTCGAGTCAGGCCTGGGTTACGTTCTGAGAAAACTAAGATAAGTTGTAGCACTAGGCGTATGCGCTCTAGCGTGTCTTTCTCTTCATCCAGAATGCGGTTGATTCGAGACATCAACGCTTCTTCAATGAACTCGATCAGGCCTTCAAACATGCGGGCTTTGCTTGGGAAGTGGCGGTATAACGCAGCTTCAGAAACACCCACTTGCTTGGCCAACTTTACCGTTGTGATACGAGAAGCACCTTCGGTCGATTCCAACATTTGTGCGAGAGCTTGTAGGATTTCTTCACGACGGTTTGATTTTCGAGTACCAGCCATCTATTTACTTCCTTTCCTAAAGATGAGGATTGAGTGAAGAAGGATTATAAACACCATTCAATTCTGTTTCCTAGTTTTGTAAGCCCTAGGTCAACAGAATCGAGAGGTGTCAGCAGATTATCAGAGCAAATTTGTGCGTTTATACATTAATAAGCTGTTGGATCTGATCGAGGATCTGGAAACCAAGTGTGTCTTTGCTCTCCAGTGGTAGAGATTTATCGCCGCCTTTCCAATAAAGGTGCAGCTCATTGCTACTGCTATTGAAGCCTTGGCCTTCAACTGAGACGTCGTTGGCGCAGATCATATCGAGGTTCTTTCTTTCCAGTTTACCGCGTGCGTACTTCTCAACATCTTGAGTTTCTGCTGCGAAGCCGACAGTAAATGGGCGACCTTCGGTCATTGAAGCGACAGAAGCGACAATATCTGGGTTTTTAACCATTTGAATGGTCATGTCGTCTTTACCGTCGACCTTTTTAAGCTTTTGGTCTGCGATGGTCTCAGGGCGATAATCGGCAACCGCGGCGCAGCTGATGAAAATATCATGTTGAGAAGCGTTTGCTGCAACCGCATCAAACATCTGTTGAGCGCTGTCGACATCGATACGATTAACCTTATTTGGTGTCGCGAGTGATACAGGGCCGCTGACTAGAGTTACTGTTGCGCCTTGTTTCGCTGCCGCTTCAGCCAGAGCATAGCCCATCTTGCCCGAGCTGTGGTTGGTAATGTAACGCACAGGGTCAATGGCTTCACGAGTTGGACCCGCCGTGATTAACACAGAGCGACCAGCAAGAGGTTTAGGTTGGAAGAAGTCTTCACAGCGGTGCACGAGCTGCATAGGCTCTAGCATGCGACCCATTCCCACATCACCACACGCTTGTTCGCCAGCCGCCGGTCCCCAAATCTCACAACCACGACGTTTTAGTGTTGCGATGTTCTCTTGAGTGGCAGGGTGGCTGTACATCTGTTGGTTCATTGCCGGAGATACCGCAACTGGCGCATCGGTTGCTAGAACCAAAGTGGTCAGTAGGTCGTTACCCATGCCAGCTGTCATGCGCGCAATCAGATCAGCGGTTGCTGGCGCTAGTAATACCAAATCAGCCCATTTTGCGAGCTCAATGTGCCCCATGGAAGCCTCAGCAGCAGGATCAAGCAAACTATCAGACACTGGCCTTCCAGAGACGGCTTGCATGGTGAGAGGAGTAATGAACTCCTTGGCTGCATTCGTCATCACGACTTGTACTTGTGCTCCACGTTCAATTAAGCGTCGAGTCAGTTCGGCACATTTATACGCAGCGATACCACCACTAATGCCAAGTAGGATTTTTTTCCCAGCCAGGCCTTGTAGGTCAGCGTTATCCAGTTGATTAACCAATGTTTGCATGATTCTGTTCCTTAATTTCTCTGCGACTTACGATATCAGAACAAAGGATAAGTGCCTAGAAGCAGAACTCGAACAGAGTTGACGCTCATCAAGTTGGTGTTATCAAACTTATCAATTACACGATTTTGTTAGTGTCTCGTTTCCTTTGATCTCTATCGAAGGATCTCTGATTACGATCTCATTAAGGTGATGGGTTGTGTTCATGACCAATGATTGTCTTTATATGCCAATAGATAAAATACCTGCCGAATCGATGCCGAGAGAAAAGTTGTTAAATAGAGGGCCTGATTCTTTGAGTGATGCTGAACTGCTCGCGATATTTCTGCGAACAGGGACACAAGGAATGAACGTGTTGGAACTTGCTGACAAGTTGATCAAAGACTTTGGCTCGCTCCGTCATCTTTTTTCAGCAACGCAGGAAGAATTTTGTGCCCATAAAGGGATGGGGCAGGCCAAGTATGTTCAATTACAGGCTGTGTTAGAGATGACACAGCGCTATCTAGCAGAGACGTTATCTCGCGGAGATGCACTCACTAGCCCCAGTCATACTAAGCTTTATCTTTCGAGCATGTTGCGTGATCGCCAGCGAGAAGCCTTCTATATATTGTTCCTCGATAACCAAAATAGGGTAATCAAAGACGAAGTTATGTTTGAAGGAACCATCGATGCCGCATCGGTTTACCCACGGGAAGTGGTTAAACGGGCACTTCATCACAATGCGGCGGCATTAATCTTGGCTCATAACCATCCTTCGGGTGTCGCGGAGCCCAGCCAAGCGGATAGGAGGATTACACGCCGATTGACCGACGCATTAGCGCTGGTGGACATCCGAGTTCTCGACCATTTTGTCGTTGGAGATGGCGAAGTTGTCTCTTTTGCAGAGCGTGGATGGATTTGAATCACATTTTAGGTTGTTAGTTGCGTTAAATCTGCTATTATTCCGCCCACATTTTTAGACCTAAAATCAGCTCTGATTACTCAAGCAAGCTGCGCTGCACAAAAAAAGATCACGAAATCCGTAAAAAGGATCTGTTCGGGTCTTGAGCAATGCGTGTCAAGTTAGTATAATGCGCGACCTTTGATAGCCTTGTATGGATTTTCCATAACGGTTTTTACCTTCTATTTTAATTGATAGAGAGGTTCGGCCACCAAGGTTGATATCGAGCTGAAACGATTGGAGAAGACATTCATGTCCCGAGTATGCCAAGTAACTGGTAAGCGTCCAGTAACGGGTAACAACCGTTCACACGCACGCAATGCTACTAAGCGCCGTTTTCTGCCGAACCTACAAACTCATCGTTTCTGGGTAGAGAGCGAAAAACGTTTTGTTAAACTACGTCTAACTGCTAAAGGCATGCGTATCATTGATAAGAAAGGCATCGATGCTGTTCTTGTTGATATCCGTGCACGTGGCGAAAACGTTTAAGAGGAATTAAGCAATGGCTAAAGGCATTCGTGAGAAAATTCGTCTAGTATCTTCTGCAGGTACTGGTCACTTCTACACAACTGATAAGAACAAGCGTAACATGCCAGGCAAATTTGAGATCAAAAAGTTTGATCCAGTAGTTCGCCAACACGTTATGTACAAAGAAGCTAAAATCAAGTAATTGATGCTTTTTTTGCTCTTCTTCAGTAGAAGAAAGAATTGAAAAACCCAGTTTAATCGCTGGGTTTTTTTATATCTAAAATTTGAGCAACTCAATTGCTCTTGCTGACATAGCACCTGATAGATAGAAAACCGCGCAACATAGAAAGTATTGCCACTTTCACGATATACTGAATGTTCAATAGGTTAGATGAGCAGAATCAGATGAGATATCGTGGACGCCGGTGGAACAACATACTCATGTTCAGTGTGATCGCTTTTATTGGCGTGTTAAACCTTCCAACATTGATCAAAGCGTACCTTATCGAGCCTGAACCGCAGGTTGATAGCCCTTATCCTTATCTCCTGAACCCAACAGCAAAGCTTCAAGCGTTACACTTTGCTAAGTGGTCTGTCATTCAACAAGATAATCAATGGGTTTACCAGTTCGAGGATACTGACTTTCCTCAAGCCACCAATGCACAAGAGCTGTCACAACGTTGGAAAGAGCTTGTGGGCACGGAAGTCGACTCACAGACCTACACAGACCTTACGCCTCGGTTAAATACACCACACACCATCGAAGTATGGTATCAAGACCAAGAAGAGCCCCAGCGTATTACCTATTATCAATTGCCTGAGTTCTGGTTGTTAAAAAACTGGAATGATCAGTGGTTGGCGGTGTCTATTGAAGAGAGCTACCTGTTTCCAAGCTTTGGCTCAGACCAGTCATTTAAGTCAGACAAGCTATCTATATCAGACAAACCACCTAAATCGGACGACTAACTATGCCTGAATTACCCGAAGTTGAAGTAAGCCGTATGGGGATCTCGCCTCATTTAGTCGGTGAGAAGATTAAATCCCTGACTTTTCGCACGCCTAAGCTGCGCTGGGATATCCCTCAAGAACTTAAGAAATTAGAAGGGCAGTTGATTCGATCAATCTCGCGTCGTGCAAAGTACCTATTGATTGAAACGGATACTGGCACTGCCATTGTTCACCTTGGTATGTCTGGCTCACTACGCGTATTAGACGCTGACTTTCCAGCAGCCAAGCACGATCACGTGGATCTTAAGCTCACCAATGGCAAAGTATTGCGCTACAACGACCCTCGCCGCTTTGGCGCTTGGTTGTGGTCGGCGCCTGATGAAGTCCACTCTGTGTTGCTTGGTTCTGGTCCTGAGCCGTTAACGGACGACTTTAACGCTGATTACATCGCTGAGAAAGCAGAAAAGCGTAAAGTCGCAGTCAAGCAGTTCATCATGGACAACAAAGTAGTGGTCGGTGTCGGGAATATCTACGCTAACGAAGCCTTGTTCTCTGCAAAAATCCACCCGTTACGATCGGCAAACAAAGTGACCAAAGCCGAATGGATCTTGTTAACCGATGAGATTAAACAAGTACTCGCAACGGCTATCAAGCAAGGTGGTACTACGCTGAAAGATTTTTCTCAGGCTGATGGTAAACCAGGCTACTTCGCACAAGAGCTGCAAGTGTATGGTAAAGCAGGTGAAAAGTGTCCAAGCTGTGAAGCTCTGATTCAAGAGCTAAAAATCGGACAGCGCAATACGTTTTATTGCGAAGAGTGCCAAGTATAGAAAATCTGAACTCGTGTTCACTTTTTATTGCTAGTCGATAGGCTAGCGAGTGGCTACAATTGTACTAATTATATGAATTGAGAATAGTAGAATGAAATATTTAGTAACTGGCGTTGCTGGTTTTATTGGCTCTGCAGTGTCAGAGCGACTATGTGCGGCAGGGCATGAGGTTGTTGGTATCGATAACCTAAATGACTACTACGAAGTCTCTCTGAAACATGATCGCCTTAAGCGTATCGAGCATGAAAAGCTTACCTTTACCGAGCTGGATCTTGCTGATAGAGAGGGCATGGCGAAGCTGTTTGCTGAGCAAAAATTTGACCGTGTGATTCATTTAGCGGCGCAAGCTGGCGTTCGTTACTCAATTGATAACCCAATGGCGTATGCCGATAGCAACCTTGTCGGTCACTTAGCTATTCTTGAAGGCTGTCGCCATAATAAGGTTGAACACCTCGTTTATGCTTCATCGAGTTCCGTTTATGGCTTGAATCAAAAAATGCCATTCCATACAGCAGACAGTGTTGATCACCCGATTTCACTGTACGCCGCGACTAAGAAGTCGAATGAGTTGATGGCGCATACCTATTCTCATTTATACGACGTACCAACGACAGGTCTTCGCTTCTTTACGGTTTACGGCCCTTGGAGTCGCCCTGATATGGCGATGTTCAAGTTTGCGAATCTAATCGTAGCGGGCAAAGAAATCGACATTTATAACAACGGCGACATGATGCGTGACTTCACTTATATCGATGATATTGTTGAAGGTATTATTCGTGTTCAAGATCGTATACCAGCCAAGCAACCAGATTGGACCGTTGAGCAAGGGTCACCAGCAACCAGTTCTGCTCCGTATCGCGTGTTTAACATCGGTCACGGCAGCCCGGTTAAATTAATGGACTACATCGAAGCATTAGAAGGTGCTCTAGGTGTTGAAGCGAAAAAGAACTTCATGCCAATGCAGCCTGGTGATGTGTACGCGACTTACGCTGATACGGAAGATTTGTTTGAAGCGGTTGGTTATAAACCTCAAGTGAAGATCCAAGAAGGCGCGAAAGCTTTCGCGGATTGGTATAAAGCTTACTATTCACTATAAGAGTTAGTTTCTCTTATAAAAATAGCGCTCAATGAGCGCTATTTTTATAGGTAATCGCATGATTGCTTTTTAGGTATAAGTATAAGCATAAAGAGAGGGGGCAATTTAATGTGAGTGTACTTTTCCTAGACCTAGAATTTTGGTCTGAACTCTTTATCTAGTACTGCAAGGTGATAAAGGTTTGTTGATAGATTAAGTGCCATACTCTTTATTTTGTTCACAATCTTCATAAAGGCGACAGAATAGTCTTTTCTACCTTTATGTTTACGACTACCGATAATTGACGGCCGTTTACTACGCTGTAATCCAGCAGAAGAAACACCAAACATGGGGTGCTTATGAATCCAAGTATTCCTTAAGAATACATCAACTGGATAATTAAAAGTTGAACTTTGTTCGATGAAAGCTTGTGCCGCTTTGGGAGATATAGCATAGCAGGCGGTTCCTTGAGGAACTTTCAAATACTTTACAAGATGCTGTGTATCGTACTTATCAACTGAATAATGTAGTCTATTCTTACTGTCTTGTAAGCGAATAAAACCACACTGCTCAATATGCTGCTCGGCGATAGTCAAAGTATTGCGAAATATATCGATATCAATATCGGCATGATCTTCGAAGACTAAAATGGGTTCATTTAACTCTATGCATTTTTGCCAAATAAGATAATGGCTTGCATAACACCCCACTTCCCCAATTGCATGCGGTCTACCCATATTGTGTAAAAAAGCTCTATCGTGAATTCTTGTTAGTAGAGGATGTTCATCGGTTCGTGCATCCACTCCGATAAAAAACTCAAAATCAACCTGAGCATCCTTAAGGGCGTTAGCTGTTGATTTTTGCCTACAATGGTTTGCTTTTAAGGTAATACAGTATGATTTCATAAAGCTATATTGATGTGTTTATTTATAGTGAACCATAGTAACACTCGCCTGGATTTTTGTAATAACGGTTCACTTATTTAGCGATTATGGTTGTGACGGGCTTCAAGAATGTTGAGGCAGTATGGCTGATTGACTATTAGTGGTTCTGTAGTGTCGGAAAGATCGTGCTCGGGGCGGATTAAATTATAGGTATTAATAAAAATAGCGCTCACTGAGCGCTATTTTTATTTTTCGGAGTAGATAAAGAGAACTACTTGGCTGTTTTTATTGTGATTTCGTCTGCTACTTTTTGTGGCACAAACTGACTAATATCCCCGCCGTGTATAGCGACTTCACGAACAATGGTTGAAGAGAGGAAAGCATATTCTTCTGAAGGGGTAAGGAACACGCTTTCAAGCCCTGGTAGTAACTTGCGGTACATGCTAGTGAGTCCAAACTCGTACTCAAAATCCATGGTTGTTCTTAGGCCTCGCACCAACACATTCGCTTGCTGCTGTTTAGCAAAATCGACCAGTAACCCCGAAAATCCTTCAACAGACACGTTAGGTAAGTGAGACACCGCATCACGTAACAACTCTACACGTTCATCTAATTCAAACATGGTTTTTTTACTTGGGCTCGCTGCTACTCCAACAGTGATATGGTCAAACATGCTAGCGGCACGAACAATGATATCAAGGTGGCCATTGGTCACCGGATCAAACGTTCCTGGATAAATAACGTGTGTGCTCATTTTAGCTGTCCTTGCTTAATGTAGTGTTCGAATTCGGTGCTTTACTAGAGTTTAAGGCCTTATCGAGTTGCTGCTTTACCATATCGAGTGTGATGTCTTTCATCAGGTCATCGCCTTTAGCACGGGTTCCCCATGGAAGGTCTGCGACTGGTTTACCTTGTTGTGCTTCTACGTGCTGTTGATAAACACTCACTACGATATCGAGATCGTTGTAAGGTCCTGTTCTACGAGGGTCGCTGTGTGCGTACAAGCCGATTACAGGCGTTGACTGCGTAGTTGCCAAGTGGGCTGGGCCAGTATCAGGTGCCAATACCACCGTTGCATGTTTCAGTACGGCAGTCAGTTGCTTCAAGTTCGTTTTTCCAATCAAGTTGGTTACTGGCGACTGGCATAATTTTTCGATGTCGCTACCAAGGTTAACTTCTCTTGGTGCCGGAGAACCACATAACACCACTTGCATGCCTTGTTCGACAGCATAATCAGCAATAGCTGCATATCGCTCAGTTAACCAATTGCGTGAATCTTTGCTTGCAGCTGGGGAGATAACCAAGGTCGGCTTGTCTGCCATGGTGCTAATTGCGAGTTGTTCATCTTCAGGTGTTAAAGGGATATCCCATTGAGGCTTATCGAAGGGGGCACCAATGTAGCGAGCAAATTCGGCAAAGTTATCCAACACATGAAACTTATCTGAAATAGGTAGATGGTGGTTGGTAAAGAGTGACTGCATTTCACGAGTACGGTTTTTGCCAAATCCCACTTTGCACTTCGCCTTTATTCCCCAAGATAGCACGCTGGCTCTGAGTGCGGCTTGCATATGCAGAAGTGCATCAAATTTACGATCAGATAGCTGACGCCATAATTCACGCATTCCTTTGAAGCCTTGTTTCTTATCGAAAACAATCACCTCAATACCGGGT
The DNA here is from genome assembly GCF_041467515.1 of Vibrio sp. 10N.247.311.12. Taxonomy (NCBI): domain Bacteria; kingdom Pseudomonadati; phylum Pseudomonadota; class Gammaproteobacteria; order Vibrionales; family Vibrionaceae; genus Vibrio; species Vibrio sp. 10N.247.311.12. The sequence continues at coordinate 4,292 of NZ_JBFSUV010000036.1, read as the reverse complement.
AGATCGCCGATCAGCATGGCTTCTATTTTGCCCGTTATCCAAGTGATTTTCGTTTCAGGCCACTGCTTCTGGATGGCTTGAACCACAGAAATAGCATGACAAACATCGCCAATCGCGGAGAGGCGAAGTATGCAAAGAGATTGAGGTGCAGTTGAGAACAGTGACATAAAGTGCCCGAAAAAAGTGAATAACATCAGAATTATGCAGATACTCGCATTAGTTGTAAAATAGCAATGACGAAAAGCGACCCAAAGGCCTCATAGATGGAAACGATTAGCACCAAGAACCAAACAATTTGGTACGACCCTGAACTTTTGGCTCAGGTACCAGAGGGCGATATCGCTCAGATTTTTGAGGCTGAATATTGGCAGCAACAAGACGCCATTTCAGGCAGTGCTCAAGGGCGCGGTACCACATGGTTCATTCAGCTTGATGGAATACAGGCCGCATTGCGCCATTATCGCCGTGGCGGATTGTTTGGGAAGCTAGTCGAAGACCAATATCGTTTCTCTGATTGGGAGAGTACTCGCTGCGCTATGGAGCTTAATGTCCTAAAGATATTGGCAAACGCAGGTGTGAATGTACCGAAGCCTATTGCTGCTAGAGCCATTAAAAGCGGACTATTTTATCGAGCGGACTTAATGTCTGAACGGATTCCCAATGCCAAAGATCTGGTTGATGTCTTGGTTTCTGATCCAATAGATGCGGATGTTTATCGTCGAATTGGCCAAGAGGTACGCAAGATGCATGATGCTGGGGTTAATCATACCGATCTCAACATTCATAATATCTTACTTGATGACTCGCAAATGGTGTGGATCATTGATTTTGATAAGTGTGGGCATCAAGTGGGTGATGAGTGGAAAGAAGGCAACTTGAGTCGCTTAAAGCGCTCGTTCTTAAAAGAAGTGAACAAGCGCCAGATTCAATGGCAAGAGTCGGATTGGGAGCCGATATTAAAGGGTTATCAAGGTTAGATGTTAAAAGGCTACCAAGGCTAATTAGGTCAAATAGTTGTTAGCTAAGAATGTATTCCAAGGTTTTATCCAACGCCCCTCGGTTCTGCTCAACTACTTGATAAGCCGCTAAGCCTTTAGTTTTGCGCAGCTCTGATTGTTTGAACAGTCGTTGGAGTTGGCCTGCGATATCTTGGCTATCTTGACATATAACCACGGCATTGGCTTCCAGTAGCTTGTCTGTGATCTCGCTGAAGTTAAAATAGCTAGGGCCATTGAGTAAAGGTAACTGTAGTGCTGCCGGCTCTAGAAGATTGTGGCCACCTACCTTATCGCCCACAAGGCTTCCTCCCATAAAACACACATCAGCACCACCGAGTAAGGTCAACATTTCTCCCATCGTATCAGCAATATACACTTCAACATTAGAGGTGATTGGTTGCTGACTCGTTCGAGTGATAGTCTTGAAGCCGTGCTCTTGAGCTAGCTCAGACACTTGGTTAAATCGCTCTGGGTGACGAGGCACAATCATCAGCAAGGTATTCGGATTGTCTTTAAGGAGCTGTTTATGAGCGTCTAAGACAATTTCATCTTCGCCTTGATGAGTGCTGGCTGCTATCCACACACAGCGTTCAAAGCCAATTTGTTCACGTAACGCTTTGCCTTTTGATACTTGTTCAGCTGAAACTTCAATATCAAACTTGATCGATCCAGTCACATGCACAGATGCTTTATCTAACCCTAATCGTATAAAACGCTCAGCATCACTTGGGTATTGGCAAAGTACTTGAGAAAGGTTTTTCGCTAGAAGGTTAAAGACGGGTTGGAATTTGGCGTAGCGTTGGCATGAACGTTCAGATAGGCGAGCGTTGAGTACCGAAATGGGGATTCCAGCTTTCGCGACGCAGTGCAGTGTGTTTGGCCATAACTCGGTTTCCATGATTAGCATCTGTTTAGGCTGAACAGTCTTCAAAAAACCTCGAATACACCAAGAAAAATCAATCGGCATGTAGCGATGCTCGACTAAATCACCGAGTTTTTCTATCTGTTCTGCACCCGTGCTGGTTGTCGTGGTGACAATAATGGCTTGGTTTGGATCTCGTTGCTTCAGTTGCTTGATGATCGGTACGGCGGCAATCGATTCACCAACCGATACTGCGTGAATCCAGATAGGATTCTTACCTTGAGTTTGCGGTGTGATCCCGAAATGTTCTTTCCAACGCTGACCAAAACTTGGCTTTCCAGGTTTGCTCTTATAAAGCCCATACAGCAGTAGCGGAGAAGCTAATGACAATATGAGAGTATAGATAAGTCGTATAAGCATAAGAACAGTGACACCAGAAGGTAAAATCAATATTCAGAAGAGTATTTTCTTCAATCTCGAAAGTAAAGAGCGTTATAATTAAATGCTTAGTTGCGCTTTCAAACGGACATGGTGAATTTTATCTCATCGCTTATGCAAACCGATCAAACCTATCGTTTCTTGCTCTACGTCGAGCAAAATTATTCATTTGCTATTCTTCGCCCATTCTATGATTACGCGAAGCAACTCGGCCATGAGGTTAAGTGGTTGCTTGTTGGTGAAGACGCTTCTGAACATCTTTTACTGGATCAAGAGCAGAGCGTCTCTTTGACAGAAGCTATTGCCTTTAATCCTTCTGCCGTTCTAGTGCCCGGCGATCGTGTTCCAGCGTTTATTCCAGGGTTGAAGGTACAAGTATTTCATGGTTTGAACGAGAGCAAACGTGGGAACTTATACCCTGAACGTGGTCTATTTGATTTGTATTGCACCGAAGGCCATGAAAGAACAAGCTCGCTTGAGCCGCTAGCTAAGCAGCGCGGCTATTTTCAAGTTAAAGAGACCGGGTGGCTGAAGCTCGATAGCTTGTTTAATTATCAAACCAGTGACAAGCATTTTGAAAGACCTCAAATTCTATTCGCTTCCACTTTTTCGCCAAGTTTATCCTGTGCTGAATTGGTTTATGAAGAGCTTAAGCGCCTAAGCAAACTGAGCCAGTGGCAATGGTTAGTCACATTGCATCCTAAAATGAAGCAAGAGACACGAGAAAAATACCAGGCGTTGGAAGGGGACAACCTTCTGTTCTTCGACAATGATCGAGTGATTGAAATGCAGCATCGTGCTGATGTGATGGTATGTGACAACTCATCGATCTTTCAGGAGTTTTTGTTGCTCAATAAGCCGGTTGTTACGGTCAATAATCGAGAGCCTCAAGCGAGCTTCATCAATATTACCCAAGCAGAGCAGTTAGAATCAGCAATTCAACAAGCTATGCTGCCTGATGAAACAAGAGATAAAGCCATTGCTAATTATGGTCCGTCAATAACGCCATATTTGGACGGTCAATCCTCAGCGAGAGTTCTGAGTGCTATTACGGATGTGCTAGAAAGCGGTTGGCAGGATAAAAAACCAAAAAATTGGATTCGTAACTTTAAAATCCGTAAATCATTAAACTATTGGAAATTCTAGGGCTGAATAATGAGAAAACATACCCTGTCTGTCATTGTTATTACCAAGAATGAAGAAGACCGAATTGAAACTTGCCTAAAATCTGTCGTTGATATTGCCGATGAACTGATTGTTTTAGACAGTGGCTCAACAGATGCAACCGTTGAAATATGCCAAAAATATACAGATAACGTGACAATCACTGATTGGCCTGGCTTTGGTAAGCAAAAGCAGCGAGCGCTAGATAAAGCGACATGTGATTGGGTGCTATCAATTGATGCTGACGAAGCTCTCGATAAAGAGATGAGCGACGCTCTTGTTGAACTATTAAAACAAGATCAAATCAAACACACTGCGTACAAACTGCCTTGGGGAGTGACTCTTTACGGCACGACTCTAAAACATGGCCGCAGTGCTCGTGCAGTATTAAGACTGTTTAAGAGAGAAGGCTCTCGATATACGTTAGACGAGGTTCACGAGACCGTCGTTCCGGAGCAAGGCTCTACAGGGATATTGAAGGGATTTCTTCTTCATTACACCCATCGTGACTATGGCCACGGCCTAGATAAAGCAGCGCAGTACGCCTGGCTCGGCTCGCAAAAGTACCATCGTAAAGGCAAGAAATCACACGGCTTATTCCTTGCTCTACTTCGAGCGATGTGGACGTTTTTCCTTGTGTACATTATCCGTCGTGGCTTTATGGATGGTAGTGTCGGTTTCATTATGGCTATGACTTACGCTCAGGTGAATTTCAATAAATATGTCGGCTTGTGGCTTATCGAAAAAGAAAGGAGTTAACCAGTGGCTTTTAAATGGTTCATCGCGGCTTTCCGGGGAAAGCCGCTTTTATCTTCAAGAAGAAGTAGTCG
>NZ_JBFSUV010000035.1:0-59296 GCF_041467515.1 Vibrio sp. 10N.247.311.12 | reverse complement strand
CTCATTAGTGATTGTACTCACTTAACTCAGTGTCCAAAACTGCTGGTGCGGATCAATCTACTTTGATAACTGATGCTTCAGCTGTTACAGAATAAGAAAACGGATGCTTTGGGCATCCGTTTTTGTTTGGTTGATGACTAAAACTCACCCAATACAAAGTAAGTATCTAGCGAGTACTTAGTCCGCTTTGTTCCAAGCACTTTGCCAGTGTGAACCGACACCTGGTTCGTACTGAGTTGCTGTTGGAGCCCATTGAACACAGTAGCCAGAGTATGGGAACTCTTTACACTGATAAACGCCACCATCGCTGCTTAGAACCTTTGTTCCTGCTGTGTAAGACTCAATGCTTTCTGGGAACACGAAGTCGTAGTCGCCTGCTGGTGGCGGTGTTTGCTCGTCCATTAGGTGGAAATCAAGCGTGTTCTGATCCACTAAGTTACCTTGGTCATCTTTCGTCACAACCACAAGCATGTGGTGACCAGCTTCAGACTTAGAAAGAGTCAGTTGAATATCTTCAACTTGTCCGTCTGTTAGGTCCGATTTCTGAGAGGCAAGTGCTTCACGGTGATGGTTGTACACGGTAAGCTCAGCTTGAATATCGCCCGTTGCCGCTAGCGTAAGGTCAAGCTGAGTAGGTTGGCTCTCATCGATAATGTACTCTGATTCTAAGCCTGTTACTTCTAGCTCATGCTCTGGTTCTGGAGTGTCAATCTTGTAGCCGATTTCCACACTGTTAAAGCCAGAACCTGCTTTTAGATAAACAGGGTTCGTGCCGTATACTGGCGCAAAATCGCCTTGGTCGTTCAATTGACCTGCTTTGATTTGCGTCTGCTCTTGATTGATTTTAGAAGAAAGAGCGTAAGACCAGTTATTGGCTTTGCCTTGCTCAGTACTTTCAATCACAAGCTCTGTGCTGTATGAAGCGTTCTCACCAGATTGGTCAAATACACGCGTATAAACAGCGTCACCAACATTCAGGTCTTGTGTCGGGTTGATTTGACCACCTTGATCCCAATCAGGAATGATAGGGCCGTCGCCATCAAACTTCACATCGATAACGTTGTAGAAAGCCATTGCAGTATCACCCACATCCCATACCGCAAGGATCACTTGATAACCTTCGCGTTCTGGCACATTACACAAGTGGCTGACTTGCATCGGTGGTTGTTCTCCATTTCCTTCAACAACACAGAATGGCGTTAAGTCAAAAGAGCTGCGTGCCAAAGGCTGGTTTGGGTTCCAGTCTGGTTGAGTAATGTAGTATTTCCAGTCGTGAGTCTTGTGATTAGCAGTGAACGTCCACTCGAAGTATTGAGAACCAGACTTGATCGGGCGTTTAACCCAGCGATCGGCTGTCTGCTCGTCCAGCGCTGCTGCTAAAGAAGATTGCGCACTGGCGATTCTTCCATCAGCAGGGCCGACTTCAGGGAAGCCTTCAGGGCCTTCCACACTCTGTGGCTCATATTGGATACCACCACAGTTGGTGTTTTTTTGTTGTGTATCACCCGCTGGGAACTTACATAGCGCGACACGACTCTCAGCAACGCCATTATTGTATGCCGAAACATAACCGTGACCGAAGCTTGTTCCACTTACGCTAAGTAGCGATAGTGCGATGAGCGATTTTTTTGGGAGTTGTTTCATTATTTGTCCTTACTGTATTTGGCCGACAAAAAAGAGAACACTCCAGCATGCATTGACACTTAAATCCTATTAAGTGGCGGCCCCGCTATCATAGACAGAATATTTGTCGACAGACCGGTGGCTTTGCGTCCTATTCTTTCAAATAGTTTGCCAGAAGTGCGTTTGAGCAATCGAAATGTAGCCAACCAGTTTTATAAATGCGAATCAATCGATTGAAATGTGGAATGCCAATCTCGAACTTTTAATTCTTAATACAAATTAACTTGCTATATGTTTAGTTCGTTAACGTATAGATTATTGATATAAATGAAGAAAGTATTTACTCTAATCGCTTTTGTGAATGTTTTTCGATTGTGATGTTTTGTTCTGCACGACAATTGCGCGCATATCAAAACCAAACCTTTGGTTTCCACTAACCAAACCCTGACATGCTATGTATGAAAAGCCGGACAATTGATTGGTATGAATTATATAAAGGAGTCGGTATGGAATTCACAGAACTAGACAGAGACGCGTTGTATCAAACGTGGATGTCACAAAAATCGAGAATGCGTATTACGCAGATGGAGTTTTCAAAAAAGCTTGGAATGAACCAGCTTGATTTCTCTAGAGTGCTAAGAGGCGAGACGCCATTAACGATGTCTTTCGTTAGTCACTTTTGTCGTTTACTTCATTTAGAGCCTAGGAATGTTTTTCCTTCACTTAAAGAAGGTAATGAGTCAGGGCCAAAGGTGGTCTACCTGAAAAGTAGAATGAGCGTTGATGGTGAGATCCAAAATGCTTATATCGAAGGAAATCAGGTAATCGTAGAGTATGCACACACCGTTCAGCATGATTAATTTTAAAGCTAGCTCTGAGTTTTAACTCCCCTTTTCTACAAACTTTTCATATAAGGTATGACTTACTCAATTAAATTCCTTAATTTTAACTAAGTGCGTCATGAAACCTCTAAAAGTCTTTTTGCTTGTTGCAACCAGCATCTTCTTGTGTGGTTGTGCAGGCGGCCCAATTAGAACCGCAACTAAATTCACCAGTTATAAAGATTTTCAGCCAGTCCCTGATGGAGGCGTTGACCTAGTTTGGGCAAGGATTGGGCTACGTGACGCGCAGCGTTTGAAATCCAAGTTAGATGACTACGATTCTGTAGTGATCGACCAAATTTTTGTTTTAGCAGAAGAAGGTTCGTTGGATCAGGAAGAGATTCAGGAACTCACTGAGCACATGGTTGCGCGCTTGGAAGATAAAATATCGCCTCATAAAACGATTGTCGATGAACCGACAGGAAAAACGCTCCGCTTGAGTATCGCTCTGAGTAACGTTGAAACGCCCAATCCGATCTTAGCTGTAACGAGCAGCGTTCTGCCGTTTGGCCTTGCGATGTCAACCATATCTAAGGTCACGACTGGTGAGCACACCAATGTTGGGAGTGCGAGTGTAGAGTTATTGGTCAGTGATGCTCAAGAGGGCACACCACTGTTTGCAGCCATCGACCGTGAAGCGGGTAACAAAGATTTTTCAACCATGATTGATTCGCTGGATGATGCCAAAGACGCGATCAACTATTGGGTTGAACGTTTAGGTGATACTCTACACAACATAGATGACGCATAGTAAAGACCGAATAATGCTAGAGAAAGAGAACCTGATTAAGTTGGCTCGAATGCAGATGCCATTTGGAAAGTACGCGGGTCGTACACTGATTGACTTACCTGAAGAATATTTGCTGTGGTTTGATAAAAAGGGATTCCCGTCTGGTGAACTCGGCGATTTATTGAAACTGTGCCTTGCTCTGAAAATTGAAGGGCTTGATAGTGTCGTCAAGCCATTGAAAAGAATGTAATTAAATAAAAGCTCACGCTGATCACGTGAGCTTTTTTGTTTTTGAGTTCGACACAATTTTACATGCATGATGTAGCTTGAAGAATGGCTCTTCTTACCTTGCTATAAAATACGCAATCGATAGCGTGTAAATAATGGTATACAGGGTGTTTTAAATATAAAACACAAAAAAAATTGCGTTTATTTTTAATTAGTGATTGAAACTAGAGTTTTTACTAGTTAAGTTACAGGGAACAAGAAGATTAGTGCTGATAGAAAGTGACGTGAGACAACGTACATTCAGCTCAAGGATAGAAAAAAGGAAGAAGTAAGCAATGTTCCAGACTGATGATGTAAGAATTAACAAAGTAAAAGAGTTATTACCCCCTGTTGCTGTTTTAGAAAAGTTTCCAGCGACAGAAGTTGCTTCTTCTACAACCTTTGAAAGCCGCAAAGCGATCCACAATATTTTAGAAGAGAGCGATGATCGCTTGCTTGTTATTGTCGGCCCATGTTCTATTCATGACACAGAAGCTGCTCTTGAGTACGGTAAACGTTTGAAAGTGTTGCGCGACGAACTTGGTGATAACCTTGAAATCGTAATGCGTGTTTACTTTGAAAAACCACGTACAACTGTTGGTTGGAAAGGTCTAATAAATGACCCGTACATGAACGATACGTTCAAGCTAAATGATGGCCTTCGTCTAGGACGTAAGCTACTGCTGGACCTAACTGACATGGGCATGCCAACGGCAAGCGAATTCCTAGATATGATCACGCCTCAATACGTTGCTGACCTAATCAGCTGGGGTGCAATCGGCGCACGTACTACAGAATCTCAAGTTCACCGCGAACTGGCTTCTGGCCTATCTTGCCCAGTTGGATTTAAGAATGGTACTGATGGCAACATCAAGATTGCAACAGATGCTATTCGCTCTGCTAGCGCTTCTCACCACTTCTTATCAGTAACTAAGTACGGTCACTCAGCTATCGTTGAAACAGCAGGTAACCCTGATTGTCATATCATCCTACGTGGTGGCAAAGAGCCAAATTACAGCGCAGAACACGTTGGTAAGATTAAAGAAGAGCTAGCAGCTTCTGGTCTTCCACAAAAAGTGATGATCGATTTCAGCCACGCAAACAGCTCTAAGCAGTTTAAGCGTCAAATGAACGTATCTGATGACGTAAGCGCACAAATTTCTGGTGGCGACAAAGCTATCTTTGGTGTGATGATTGAATCTCATCTTGTTGAAGGTCGTCAAGACCTGGTTGAGGGCAAAGCTGCAACGTACGGCCAATCTGTTACTGATGCGTGTATTGGTTGGGAAGACACTGAAACAGTACTTCGCCAGCTGGCAGACGCTGTTGAAGCTCGTCGTAACAAATAGACTAATTACAGTCAGCGATTAAGCTACTGAAAATTCAAAGCCCTTAGTTAGCAACAGCTAATAAGGGCTTTTTTGTGGATCTTAGTTGAAAACTGGAAGTGTCTGTATTCTTAAATGAGAAAAGACAGTAACTCGTCGACTTTAAGTGACAGTAAAGCTTTATCTTGTTTGGTTTCAACGTTAAGGCGTATTAATGGCTCGGTATTGGACTTTCTTAAGTTGAAGCGCCATGAGCCCATATTCATGCTGATTCCGTCTGTGTGATCGATCTCAACGGCATTATTTTGGTAGTGCGATAACACGCAAGCCATGACCTGCTCTGGGTCTGAGACTCTTCGATTGATCTCCCCGGAAGAGGGGAATCTATCTATACTAGTACTCGTTAATTGGTGAAGAGATTGTTGAGTTTTCGACATCAGCTCGATAACCAATAGCCAAGGAATCATGCCTGAATCGCAATATCCAAAATCACGAAAATAATGGTGTGCGCTCATTTCGCCCCCATAGACGGCATTCGTTTTACGCATCTTCTCTTTGATCAGTGCGTGTCCTGCTTTAATTCCAATCGCTTTTCCACCATGCGTTTTTGCGATTTCAATTGTGTTCCAGGTCATGCGCATATCGTGCAATACAGTCGTGTTAGGCTGTTTGACCAAGAATGCTTCAGCAAGCAACCCTACAATGTAATAACCCTCGATGTAATCGCCTTGCTCATCAAAGAAAAAGCATCGGTCGAAGTCTCCATCCCAAGCAATTCCAAGGTTGGCAGAATGCTCTAAAACGGCATCTCGAGTGGCTGCTTGGTTCTCTCTAATCAAAGGGTTTGGAATACCATTTGGGAAGTTTCCATCAGGGTTATGATGAACTTTGATGAAGGTGATAGGGACACCGAGTTCGTTAAATTTATTATCTAAAGCATCAATGATATGTCCTGCAACACCGTTCCCAGCATTAACCACAATCTTCATCGGTGACAGCTTTGATGGGGTTATGTACGAGAGTAGGTGCTCGACGTACGGAGCAAGAATACTGTTCGATCTACTAGAGTTACTTGGTTGTGCATGAACGAACGGTAAATTGCAGTTCAGCTCTTGATTAAGTTCTTCAATGCGTCGTTTGATTTCATCTAAACCACTGTTTTTACTGATAGGGCTAGCGTCTACACCGACCATTTTCATGCCGTTGTAATTGATTGGGTTGTGGCTGGCTGTGATTTGTATTCCGCCAATCGCTTTTAGGTAACGAGTCGCAAAGTAGACCTCTTCAGTGCCAGTCATACCTAGATCAATGACGGTAATCCCTGACTCGATTAAGCCTTTGGTCATGGCTTCTTGTAATGACAGGGAGGTTTTGCGGTTATCACGACCAATCACTACCTGCGCCAAACCATCGAGTGAGGTTTCAGGCTTAGCGGATAGGACGTATTCGCCAAATGCCTTACCGAGCAGGTAGGCGAGTGGCTCATTGATTTGTTTACCAATGACGCCGCGGATATCGTTGTTCTTAAAGCAGTTTAGGTCTAATGTTGGTTTCATCGATTTGTCGCTGCTTTATTTCGTTTGGTTGTGCTTTGATGAGTGGACTTGTTGCTTGCGCACGTCTCGCCCATAACTGTCTTGATATCGAATGATGTCGCCTTCACTTAAATGACTGCCTGTTTGTACTTCAATCATCTCGAGTGGGAGATCCCCTGGGTTCTCTAGGCTGTGAATATGACCTAAAGGGATGTAAGTGGATTGATCTTCTTCAACCAGATAGGTTTTCTCATTGTTGGTCACTTTCGCAGTACCCGCCACGACTACCCAATGTTCCGCTCTATGGTGGTGCATTTGTAACGACAACTTGTGACCGGGTTTAACGGTGATACGTTTAACTTTGTCGCGCTTGCCTAGGTCGATAACATCGTATTTACCCCAAGGTCTAAACACCTCACGATGATGCACATGTTCTGTGCGACCCGCTTGATTTAGTTGACTGACAATCGATTTAACACCCTGAACCCTGTCTTTATTTGCAACCAATATAGCGTCTTTGGTTTCGACAATAATCAGGTTGTCGACACCTACCGTCGCAACCAGCTTATTTTCAGCATGGATGTAGTTGTGTTGAGAGTCGACGGTTAACACATCACCTTCAATGACGTTATTGTGCTGATCTTTTTCGCTTACATCCCAGATCGCGGACCATGAGCCAATATCGTTCCAGCCGACATCCATCGGGATCACCGCGGCGTGCGAGGTCTTTTCCATCACGGCGTAATCGATTGAATCACTTGGACTGCTTTTGAATGCTTCAGCGTCTATACGGATAAAGTCGAGGTCGGTATTTTGCGTTGCAAGAGCGAGTTTACAAGCCGCTACTATCTCAGGGTGGTGTTCGGCGAGTTCTTCAAGATAGCGTGATGCCTTAAACATGAACATGCCACTGTTCCATAGGTACTGTTCTGAGCGAATGTATGCTTCTGCGGTTGCTTTATCAGGCTTTTCTACAAAGCACTCAATGTCGTAAGCATAATGGGTTAGTTGGTCTGTAGTGTTGGTTTCTAGTTGTAGACTAGAGACAAGAGGTTGCCCTTGTTTGATGTAGCCATAGCCAGTCTCTGGAGCATTTGGGGTTATACCGAATGTCACCAGTTTGCCTTGTTTTGCATAATCAACACCACGGTTAATCGATTGTTGAAATTCAGAGGTTTTAGCTATGTGATGATCAGCAGCCAGTACTAATAAGATTGGGTCAGCCGCTTCTCCCTTAGTGTTATGAGACTTGGTCAAAGCTTGCAAGGCTGCAAGTGCGATGGCTGGCGCAGTATTTCTACCGACAGGTTCTAACAGAATGCCACTGTGCAGGACGTTAGCTGAGCGAATTTGTTCAGCAGCGATAAAACGATGCTCTTCATTACAGATGATGAATGGCGCATCGCAGCTGCTATCCGTTAGGTGTGCGTCGATACCTTGCAGGCGTTGAAGTGTTTGCTGAAGCATCGACTGTTCGCCAGCAATATTCAGAAATTGCTTAGGATAGAGCTCTCGAGACAGTGGCCAGAGGCGGCTTCCAGAGCCGCCAGCTAGGATGACAGGTAAAATCATAGAGTGGTAATTATGTGCATTAGAATACTGCCATCATATTACCACGCTTCACGCTTATTACTTATCGATAACCAAGAAGGATGTTGACTATCGATGACCTTCCGTAGGGGAGTTCAATATGTCTTTGGGAGCGCTAACATTCTGATTCTCACCTAGGCTTTGAACGCTGTTATGACCTTGAACATTAGAAAAATCTTGAGTGTCAATCTTGAGTGTCTGTGTTGGGAACGCGATGTCTGCATTGTGTTTATGAATAATCGCCAGAACCTGTAACAGAACGTCTTGCTTCACCTTGTGGTACCTGATCCAGTTGACCGTTTTTGTGAAGGTGTAGATAAAGAAGTTCAGTGTTGATGGCCCAAACTTGTCAAAGTTAACGATCAACGTCTGTTTGGCATCAATATCTGGGTGGGTCTCGAGCATGGTTCTTACATCATCAACAATGAGCGCCAATTTGTCTGCATCTTGATAACGAAGACCAAAGGTTTCATTGATTCTACGATTTAACATTCTCGATGGGTTCTCTACCACAATACTACTGAACACCGAATTTGGAACGTACAAAGGACGCTTATCAAAAGTGCGGATAATCGTCATGCGCCAGCCAATGCGTTCGACAGTACCTTCGATTTGACGATCGGGAGAGCGTATCCAATCACCGACTTTAAAAGGGCGGTCGAAGTAAATCATCATGCCGCCAAAGAAATTCGACAGTAGATCTTTAGCGGCTAAACCGACGATTAAACCACCGACACCACCAAAGGTAAGTAAGCCCGATAGGCTCAGCCCAAACGCCTGCATAATGGTTAGGCCGCCCATCACCATAAAGAACAGTCGAGCTACCTTTGCGATAGCTTGTACTGTGGTTTCGTCCCTGGTCTTCTGTTCTAAGACATATACTTCAGAGTTGCTGATCATTCGCAACGTGAACCAAACAAAAGTACAGATGATCAGTATGTGCTTAAGCGTTTTTAACCAGTTGATTTCATTGCCAAATTGATCTTGGAGGATCAGGCCAATAGACACAGTAGCAGGCCAACACCAAAGTAACGTGCTGACAGGCGTTTTTAGAGCCTCTAGCAGTAGGTCGTCCCAGTGGAATGGAGTTTTCTGAACCAGAATTTCTAAGCGATTATGGATAATTCGCCAAGCTACCCAAGCGAGAAAACTCGCAATAGTGATGAATAGGACGCTGTTTGCCCAATCACTATGGCTCTGGTTGATGTAGGTTTGTACTTGGGTTATGAATTCATTCATTGTGTGTGCTGCCGCAGAAATTATGAATTGGAAATTAGCAGAAACTCGAGTTGTTCTCTACCTTTATAAATCAAGCGATTATGACAATAGTATAACCTTATTCTTGCAGAACTAACTTTTTTTGAGATAGAAACTAATGTAGGTTTGACTATCCCGTGTAATTAAAATTTCTAAACAGGATTTCAAATGAGCGACAAACAATATGCAGTTATCGGTTTAGGGCGATTTGGTCTGTCTGTTTGCAAAGAGCTACAAAGTTCAGGGGCACAGGTGCTGGCCGTCGATATTGATGAAGAGCGAGTGAAAGAAGCAGCGGCTTTTGTTTCACAAGCGATTGTTGCGAACTGCACGAGCGAAGAGACGGTGAAAGAGTTAAGACTCGATGATTACGATATGGTGATGGTATCGATAGGCTCTGACGTTAACTCAAGCATTCTAACGACTTTGGTGGTGAAGGAATCTGGAGCAAAAGCAGTTTGGGTTAAGGCGAACGATAAGTTCCACGGCAAGATCCTCTCTAAGATTGGTGCCGACCATATCATCATGCCTGAACGAGATATGGGCATTCGTGTTGCGCGTAAAATGTTGGATAGACGCGTTCTTGAGTTTATCGATCTTGGCAGCGGTTTAGCGATGACGGAGATTGTTATTGGTTCTAATTTGTTGGGAAAGAAACTTGGCGACCTTAAGCTGTGTAAAGAAAATGGTGCTGAAGTACTTGGCTTCAAGCGAGGACCGAACCTAACTAAAGCTCCAGAACTGGATGTGAGTTTAGAAATTGGGGATGTGGTGATCATCGCTGGGCCGAAAGAGACCTTATCTAGAAAGCTACGCAATTGGTAATTGGCAATAAGGTAACAGTATGAATTCGTTAAAACGAAAAGGTACTTTCTACACGCTTAAGAGTGATAAAAAGCCACGTAAAGGCTCTGAACCTAAGATTATCCTTACGAGCTTCTTAGGCGTACTTATCCCCTCTGCAATATTGTTGACGATGCCTGTATTCTCTGTGACAGGCCTAAGTTTTACGGATGCACTGTTTACAGCAACCTCGGCGATCAGTGTGACAGGCTTAGGTGTTGTTGATACCGGTGAGCATTTCACCTTGGCAGGCAAAATCTTACTGATGTTCTTGATGCAAGTCGGCGGGTTAGGGCAGATGACCCTTTCTGCGGTGCTGCTCTATATGTTTGGTGTTCGGCTTAGTTTGAAACAGCAAGCATTAGCGAAAGAAGCATTGGGGCAAGATCGTAAGATTAACCTCAGAAAGTTAGTGAAGAAGATCATCATTTTTGCATTGGTGGCCGAATTTATAGGTTTCGTATTGCTCTGTTTTCGTTGGGTTCCTGAAATGGGATGGGCAACAGGGAGCTTTTACGCGTTGTTTCACGCGATTTCCGCATTCAATAACGCAGGGTTTGCGTTGTTCTCAGACAGTATGGTGAGCTTTGTTGACGATCCACTGGTGATCTTTACCTTAGCAGGCTTGTTCATTTTCGGCGGATTAGGCTTTACTGTCGTGGGCGACCTATCGACTAACTGGCGGAAAGGCTTCCAACATCTGCATTTACACACCAAGATTATGCTAACTGCGACACCGACGTTATTGGCGGTGGGCACGGTGATGTTTTGGTTATTGGAGAGAAATAACTCAGCGACGATGGAGGGCTTGTCGACACAAGGGCAGTGGCTGGCGGCATTTTTCCAGTCAGCGAGTGCTCGTACTGCTGGTTTTAATAGTGTGGATTTGTCTCAGTACACTCAGCCTGCATTGTTGGTGATGATAGTACTGATGTTGATTGGTGCAGGTTCTACCTCAACAGGTGGTGGTATTAAGGTTTCGACCTTTGCAGTAGCCTTTGTCGCAACGTGGACCTTCCTCCGTCAGAAAAAGCACGTGGTGATGTTTAAGCGCACTGTGACTTGGCAAGCGGTAACAAAGTCATTGGCCATTATTGTGGTAAGTGGGGCGTTATTAACCACCGCGATGTTTTTGTTAATGCTTACTGAAAAGGCAGCGTTTGATCGAGTCATGTTTGAGGTGATTTCTGCCTTTGCAACGGTTGGTTTAACAGCTGGCTTAACCGCAAACCTGACTGAGCCAGGTAAATACATCATGATTGTGGTTATGGTGATTGGACGTATCGGCCCCCTGACCTTGGCTTATATGCTAGCTCGCCCAGAACCTTCCTTGTTGAAATACCCTGAAGACACGGTGTTAACGGGTTAATTAGGTCCATGGGCTGATAAATAAAGCTCTGTAAATAAAAACAAAGCCAGCGATATGCTGGCTTTGTTGTCATAGGCTGATCGTTAATTGCTGAATGCCTATCCCTCAAACATCTCAACGTATTCCTCATAGCCTTCTTCTGCTAATTTATCCGCAGGGATAAAGCGCATTGCGGCTGAGTTCATGCAGTAACGTAACCCTGTTGGTTTTGGACCATCTTTGAATACATGCCCTAGGTGGGAATCGCCAAACTTACTTCGAACCTCTGTTCTTGGGTAAAGCAGCTTGTAGTCAGTAGTTGTAACGACATAAGCTTCGCTGATTGGTTGGGTGAAGCTCGGCCAACCCGTACCTGATTTGTATTTGTCTTTTGATGAGAACAACGGCTCACCAGTAACGATGTCGACGTAGATTCCTTCCTGTTTGTTATCCCAGTATTTGTTATCAAACGGGCGTTCTGTCGCGTCATCTTGCGTTACATCGTACTGAAGTGCCGTTAGCTTGGCTTTGATCTCCGCGTCAGACGGCTTAACGTAGGTTTTAGCATTGGCTGTCGCATTCTTACTGTCGATGATCTGACGTAGTGTTTTAGGGTTGTCCTTTCTATCATCACCGAAGATTTTATCTAGGTACTGATCGCGGCCAGAAGCATAGCGGTAGTAGTTATAACGAACTTTACTCTTCTTGTAATAGTCTTGGTGATAGTCTTCCGCTGGCCAGAATTTTTCAAATTCAATCAGTTCTGTTTTTAGTGGTTCACCAAAGATATTAGCTTTGTCGATTTCCATCATGAAGTTCTGAGCAACATCTTTTTGTGCTTGGTTATGATAGAAAATAGCTGGTCGATAATGACGGCCTCGGTCTACAAAAGAACCTTTGTCATCGGTTGGGTCGATGTGTCGGAAGAATTGGTCAAGAACCTGTTCGTAGCTAACCACATCAGGGTTATAGGTCACGTTGATCACTTCGATGTGACCTGACTTACCCGAAGAGACCTGTTTGTAGGTTGGGTTTTCCAGTTCACCACCAGAGTATCCAGAGATAACGTCGGTCACGCCTGTCAGTTTTTCTAGATCGGATTCTGTACACCAAAAACAACCACCAGCCAGTGTCGTGATTTCAGTTTTACCTGAACTAGCCGTTTTATCCATTGTATTGGCAGTGCCAGTCTGGCTTACAAACAGCGAAATCAGTGGTAGTGTAACCACGAGTGATACCAATATTTTAGATAATTTATTCATAGATACCTCATCTTGACGTTTTTCTCATTCGATTTTGAATGTACGAATAGAGACAGGTTTTAGATGGAAAAAATTACACTATTCATGAAAAAAATATCTCAAATAGAAAATCTTGCTCATAAATGCCGCCAGTAGTAGGGTGTAGGCATTGATATAAAATACCAAATAATGATGACGTTTTCGTACATCTAAGGAACAACATGCAAGCAGAAGTTAAATGGGTCGAAGGCTTTAAATTCCTCGGTCAATCTCAATCAGGCCATTCTATTGTTATGGATGGAAGCGGCGGTGCTACTGCGCCAAGCCCGATGGAAATGGTGTTAATGGCTGCTGGTGGCTGTAGCTCTGTTGATGTAGTGGACGGTTTGAAATCTGCGGGTCAAAGCATCACTGGTTGCAATGCAAAGCTTGAAACCAAACGTCGTGAAACAGCGCCGAAAATCTTTACTGTGATTAATATTCACTTTGAAGTGTCTGGTGACAACCTTGATCCTGAGCAGGTCGCTAAGGTGTGTGCGGATTCATTAGAAAAGTACTGTTCTGTATGTCTAATGTTGGGTGCTGGCGTAGAGATGACTCATAGCTGGGAAATCGTTTAGTTTTCGGTTTGTACAGCCTAGCTTGGGGCCGGTACTTTTCGGCTTACGGCTTATTAGTAAAGACAGATACAGAAAAGGGCGGAGCACTTTGAGTGCTCCGCCCTTATTATTTCGGCTAAGGTAGAGTGCTGTTATTCAGCAGTTTCTACGATAACTTCTTCAACTTGTACTTCTTCTTGGTATTCGAAACCAGGGATCGTTGCGTCAACACGACGGTTTTGAGCACGACCTTCAGCTGTAGCGTTTGATGCAATTGGATTCTCTTCGCCTTCACCTGACGCTGTAATTCGGTCTGCTTCAATGCCTTGCTCTTCGATGTATGCCGCTACAGCTGCTGCACGCTTCTTAGAGATCATCATGTTGTATTCAGCTGCGCCTGTTGAGTCTGTGTGACCAACAACATCAACTGTTGATTGAGGGTGAGCTTTAAGTACTTCAACTAATGGCATTAATGCAATTTTGCCATCTGTAGACAGTTCAGTACTGTTAGTCGCGAACATTTCTTGAGAGTAGCTCTCTGTTTGCGCTTTAGTTACAACGACAGTCGTTTTCTCTTCAACAACAACTGCAGGCTCTGTGATTGGCTCAGATGGCGCTTGAGTCACTGCTACTGCAGAAGCTGTTGCAGCCGCCGCTGATGCTGTTGTGTTGCCAGTACCGAAGTTGTAGCTAACACCAACTGATAGTAGGTTCGAGTTCAGGTCTTGAACGTAGTTGTCGTCGAAGTCATCAAAATATTGGTATTCAACACGCAATGCCCAATCAGAAGAAAGCTGCTTCTCTAGACCGATGCCAGCAGAAAGAACAACGTCATCTTCGCCACCGTGTGAAATGTATGCCGGGCCCGCTTTGAAGAATACATCAAACTCTTGTTGTACTGCTAGACGGTACATTGGAGTTAGCGAGATTGCGATTAGTGGGTCGCTGAACGCAGCTGTTGTACCGTTTTTTGAAAAGCTTGTCTTGTAGTCGCCAAGGAAGTCTGAGCTTAGCTCAATACCAAATTTGTCATTAAAATTGTAACCAGAGTAGATGCCTGCACCAATTGCATCATCATCACATTTAGCACCGGCTACACATGCGCTGTCTAGCCAGCCCATACCCACTTTTGCACCTACATAAGTGGTTGCAGCAATAGAAGGCGCTGCTGCTAGGCCTGAAGCGGCAACAACAGCACACATGATTTTTGACAGTCTTTTCATAATCTTATCCTTGGATTAGCTATTATTGTTATCTGAACTTACCAGTAAAACGATCACTTATTGGGTTACGACACTGCTTATAATAAGTAAATCAAGGTGTTGGTTCAGGTGAACCTGTTTCTTTCTCAGTACTTATATTGTTAATCTGATTGCGTATTGGAGTCAATGAAATTGTTAAATATTATATATTTAAGATGCCTTTATTGTTGATTTTATCATTTGTTGGAATGTTTATGTTTATGTTTAAGCTATAGCCTAGCCTCGTCTATTTACCAGTGGCGCTACGGGTAATAAGTAAAAAACTTGCGCTTTATCATGCTTATAAAACAAAAATCCCCACCCAATATGTATAACTCGAATGAGTACATGATTGGATAGGGATTTGAATTGAAGCTATAGCGGTATTTTCACGTTTTACATCACGTAATAGCTCGACTTTGTTTACGGACGCTCACCCGCCAATAAACGCTTCTCGATATCTGCAATTACGCTAGGTAAGTCTGCAATGGTATCGATCAGGTAATGAGGGTTTGATTTGTTCAGCTTCACGCTTGCTTTTTCACGCGCCGTTGCCAGAGTTGCTTCGTCTGCGTCTAAGTATTCTTGATACGTTAAGCCTGCTTCGTTACCTGATAGAACAAGGCCTACCGTCCACATGCCTGCGTTGTGACCTTCATCAATGCCGGGTGCTGCGTCATCCACTTTCACACACGCTGCAACGCTCGTCACGCCTAGGTCAATGACGTTTTTAAGTGCCATGAATGGAGCTGGGCGACCGCCTTGCGGTAAGTCATCAGTCGCTACTACGTTGTCAGGAAGATAACCATAATCTGCGGCTGCTGGAATCAGTACGTCCATCACTTCTCGTGGGTAACCTGAACAAGAACCAATTTTTACGTTCTTCTCTTTAAGGTTATTTACTACTTCAATCGCGTTTAAAATTGGCGCTGCGTGGTCGGCTACTTTCGCTTTTTGAAGAGGCATGAATGCCGCGTAGATCGCATCAACGTCTTCACTGGTCATCGAACGTCCGAACTGGGCATTCCAACGAGCATCAACAGCAGGGATTCGACCCACCGCTTGGATGTGATCCCATTTACCGATACCCATAGGTTCACGAGCTTCAGCTAAGTCGATGTCAAAGTCGAAACCTTGTTTGAATGCTTCAACGAAAATACTGGTTGGAGCAAACGACCCAAAATCAACGATAGTGCCGGCCCAGTCAAAGATAACCGCTTGGATAGGTGATGTCGTGTTCATAATAGTGTCCTATTTTTGTGTCACTCCCAGTTCAAAGTTCTGGGAAACAAATGGTTGTTTAAGGTTATTGGTTTAAATGTTGATTTCGAGAATTAAAGGTATTCAAAATCTTTGCAGACTTTGGCTATCGCTTTTTCGAATACAGACAGAGCGACTTCTAGCTCGCTACGGCTGATGATCAATGGTGGGCTCAATTGAATCACGTTACCTTGTGAAACCTTAAAGCTCAGGCCATCGTTCAGACATTGGTAAAGTACTGCTTCTGCTTCATCGAACGCTCGGTTTTTGGTGATATGGTCAGTGACCAATTCCACTCCCCAAAGCAGACCGATGCCGCGAACGTCACCAATGACTGGGTATTTCTCTTTCATTTGAAGCAGTTGTTCACGCACGAATGCGCTGTCCGCTTGTACTTTTTCAAGTAGATTTTCTTGCTCAATCACTTCCATCGTAGCCAGTGCCGCTGCGCAGCCAATAGGACTTTTCTCGTGGGTGTAGTGACCAAGTGATACTTGCGCTGCCGTGTTGTATTTGTCTTTAGTGGCCATGGCTGCAATTGGAACCAAGCCCCCGCCAAAACCTTTACCGATACAAAGAATGTCAGGTTCGATATCAAAGGCCTGGTGAGTGAACCATTCGCCACTACGACCCATACCGTTTGGAATGTCGTCGATGATCAACATGACGTTATGCTTATCGCAGATCTCACGGATGCGCTTCCAGTAAGCTTTGCTTGGAACCTGAACGTCTGTGTTACGCACTGCTTCGGCAATGAAGGCTCCAATGCCACCTTCTTTTTCAATCACATACTCTAAATAGTCGGCATAGTGAACGTCGCATGCAGTTTCGTTTGCATTGACTGCGCTATTCTCGTTAAACGGGAAAGCGCCACGATAAGAGACGGCTGGTGGAATGCGTTCTACGCCAGCCATTAACGGGCCCATGCCTTCGCGGAAACAAGCTTCACCACCCACTGAAATTGCGTCCAGTGACGCGCCATGGAATGAGTCCCACAGTGAAACGACCTTGAAGTTGTTGGTGACATGTCGAGCCAGTTTGAGTGCCATGCCGATAACCGAAGTACCACCCGGTGCAAACAACACGCGGTTCAACTCACCACCGCAGATCTGTGTCAGCTTTTCAGCGCATTGAACGGCTGTTTCATTGGTAAAGCGACGTGGTGAAAACGGCAATGACGCCATTTGCTGAGTCACTTTATGAATGATGTGAGGGTGACCATAACCTAGTTGATGGACATTATTGCCATGAAAGTCCATGTACTTTTTGCCAGTCGCATCTTGAATGTAAATGCCTTCGGCTGCTTCAAGTGTGTCTAGGCAAGGTGTTGACATCGCTTGATGAAGAAACACGTCTGAGTCGCGTTTTAACATCGCTTGAGTCGCCTCATCGTTTAGCGACTCGTTCCATTTCTCACGCGCTGGCGTGGTGTTCACATCGCCTTCGCTTCGAAAGTGTGTCGCCTTTAGAATCGGCTCTTGATTGATCGTCGTCATTATTTGATGTCCCAGTACATAGCGTTTTTCACCGCGCCAATTAGGGCTTCAATATCTGACGGATAAACTTCACCGATGTTACCGATGCGGAAGCAGTCTGCGTTTGAAACCTTGCCCGGGTAAATCACAAATCCTTGCTCTTTCAAACGGTCATAGAATTCCTTGAATTGATAATCGCTATGAGTTGGAGAATAGAAAGAGGTGATAATCGGTGAATGAAGGCCATCATTTAGCAGAGGCTCAAAACCAAGAGAGCGCATACCTGCAACCAATGTGGTTTGGTTGGTTTGGTAACGATTATGACGAGCTTCGATGCCGCCTTCCTGTTCCAGTTCAAGCAGGGCTTGGTAGAAAGCACGAACTGTGTGAGTCGGAGAGGTGAAGCGCCATTTACCATGGTTGCTTTCCATGCAGTACCATTGGTCAAACAGGTCAAGGCTTAATGAACGAGCCTGGCCTTTGCATTTTTCCAGTTCCGATTGCTTCGCAATAACAAAGCCGAACCCCGGTACACCTTGAATACACTTGTTTGCTGAGCTGATCATGTAATCGACACCTAAGTCAGCGATATCCATAGGGATGCCACCAAAGCTCGACATTGCATCGAGAATGACGGTTTTGTTGTGCTGTTTTGCCAATTTGGCAATGTCTTCAATTGGATTCAGCATGCCTGTCGTGGTTTCACAATGCACAATCGCAACGTGAGTAATGTCTGAATCCATGGCCAATGCCGTTTCCATTTCGTTCAAGTCAGGCTGTGATGTTTCACCTGGGGAAACGACATGGCATGGAATGTTTAAATATTCTGCGATTTGAGCAATACGAGCACCATACGCACCGTTATCGACCACAAGAAGCTTATCGCTGTTAGAGATAACGCTACCGATTGTTGCTTCAACTGAAGCAGTGCCGCTGCCTTGCATTAATACACTTGTATATCCCGCCTGCTTAGTCGCCAAAGTAACAAGCTTGCTACGAATCACTTCAACAACGTCTTTGTTGTATTCATCATCCCAAGTACACCAGTCTTTTAGCATCGCTTGGCGAACGGTTTCAGAAGTAGATAAAGGGCCCGGTGTCAGCAGTAAGTATTCGTTTCTCATGTTCAACTCTCGTGATTTTAATTTTGGACTATACCAATATTTAGAGTTACTTTAACAACCAATTTAAACGGTCGTAAATAGCCCAAACATCATTTTCACAAAAGCTTCATATTAAAAATGGTCACTTGTCTTGAGAAAGTTTTCGATCTTTAAATTGCCATTTTTCGTTCATTTAATCGTCACAAAAGCCAGTTAGCTTAATAATCGAAATCTGGTACATACCAGTGTGAGGGTGTGTGCCAATAACTGGAATGAATTTTTGAATATAGGTGCCTCTCGATAGGGCTTCTAGCTTTAACAACTTTAACTTTGGCAATTTTTAATTTTGGCAACTTCTCACTCTAGAGTTGGGCCTGACTGGAGAAAATGATGAAAAACCGTTTTATGAAAGGATCACTTGCAGCATTAGTCACACTATTAGCTGGTAACGCTTATGCGGCACAGGAAGTGACGGTTTATACCGCTTTTGAAACTGACATCTTAGCGAAGTACAAAAATGCTTTTGAAAGCGAAAACCCAGACATCAACATCAAATGGGTTCGTGATTCAACAGGAATCATGACGGCAAAATTATTGGCTGAGAAAAACAACCCTCGTGCAGAAGTGGTGTGGGGCCTTGCGGGTTCTTCAATGGCTCTACTTAAGGAGGAGGGCATTCTTAAGCCTTACACTCCTCAAGGTGTAGAAGCGCTGCGCTCAAACCTCAACGATCCGCAATCTACTCAAGCTTGGTATGGCAACGATGCATTCTTCAATGCGGTTTGTTTCAACGAAGCGGTAGCGAAACAACTTAACCTACCAGCACCTAAATCTTGGGATGACCTAACCAAGCCTATCTACAAAGGCCACATTGCGATGCCAAACCCAGCGTCTTCTGGTACGGGTTATATGCAAGTGTCTGCTTGGCTACAAAACATGGGTGAAGACCAAGGTTGGAACTACATGCAGAAGCTAGACCAAAACATCGCTCACTACACGCACTCTGGTTCTAAGCCATGTGTTCAAGCGGGTATGGGTGAAGTCGCTATCGGTATTTCTATGGCGAGCCGTGGCGCTAAGCTGAAAACTCAAGGCGCGCCACTTTCAGTGATTACGCCTGAAGGTATCGGCTGGGAATCTGAAGCGGTAGGTCTTGTTAAGCCGTCTGATGCTGCGCAACGCGTGGTTGATTGGTCTATCTCTAAAGCAGCAAACGAGCTTTACATCGAAATGTACCCAGTTGTTGGTCACCAAGATGTGACAGGCAAAGCAGAGAACTTCCCTAATGTAGAAAAGAACATGGCAAAAATGGACTTTGCACGTATGGGCAGCGAGCGTGCAGACGTATTGAAAACATGGTCTGAGAAGTTTGACGCTAAATCAGAGCCAAAATCTTAATCTATCGAGCTACTCAGTTAATTAACTATTTAGCTATTTAACTGTTTAGTTCATTAGAAGTTAGAAATCAGTAAAGGAAGGCTTCGGTCTTCCTTTTTTAGTTTTACGCCTTTAGGTTTTAAGTAAGGTACAACAAATGACAAAGCACTACTCATATTGGTTCAAGCAAGCGTTGGAACAAGAGTTTGGCAACATCCATGCGGGGCTAGATTCGGCTAAGCCGCTCCAAAAAGACGTCAACTGTGATATCGCCATTGTTGGCGGTGGCTATACGGGTTTATGGACGGCGATTTTAATCAAACAACAGCAACCAGAAAAGCATGTTGTCGTGATTGAAAAAGGCCTATGTGGTAGCGGTGCTTCTAGTGCGAACGGCGGTTGCATGCTGACGTGGTCAACTAAGTATCCGACGCTGAAAAAGCTCTATGGAAAAGAACAAGCGAAATGGTTGGTTAAGGAGTCGGAAAAGGTTATATACGAGATCGAAGCCTTCTGTAACGAACACAAGATTGACGCGCATCTATATCGAAGCGGTACTTACTACACGGCGACTAATGAAGCCCAAAAGGGTGGAATGGAGCCTGTTGTTAATGAGCTGGTTAAGCAGGGTATCAATAGCTGGAAGAAGTGCGACAATTCTTTGGCTGATAAAGCGGGATCTGAACGCCATATTGAGGGTTACTACTCAGAAGCTGCGGGTAGTGTGCAGCCAGCGTTATTGGCTAGAGGTTTGCGCCGAGTCGCGCTCGAACTGGGTGTCGAAATTCACGAAAACACAGAGATGACATCACTCGATTATGGCTCTCCCGCTCGAATTCAAACCAAAGGCGGTTCCGTATTTGCGGATAAAGTGATTTTGGCACTCAATGCGTGGATGCTCGATCACTTTAAAGAGTTCAAACGCAGCATAGTGGTTGTCTCTTCCGATATGGTGGTGACCAAGCCTATTCCTGAAAAGCTCAAGCAGTTTGGTCCAGAGAAAGGGGCAGCGGTGGTAGATTCGCGTATCTTTGTCCACTATTACCGAGATACCCAGGACGGACGACTCATGTTGGGCAAAGGCGGTAATAAGTTCTCGTTTGCCAATCAAGTTGAAAGCATGTTTAACCAAACGACCAACTACTTGCCGATTCTCAATCAATCGTTTCAAAAACTGTTCCCTAAATTGGAACAAAGTGAATTCGATTACAATTGGTCTGGCGGCTCAGACCGTTCGGTCACCGGATTGCCATTTTTCGGTAACCTAAAAGGCCAAAGCAACATCTATTATGGGCTTGGTTATTCAGGCAATGGCGTTGCTCAAACCCGTATGGGCGGAAAAATTTTGTCTTCAATGGTGTTAGGAGATGATAGCGAATGGACACGTAGTGGCTTAACTAGCGGTCCACGAGGCTATTTCCCACCAGAGCCATTTCGTTGGGTTGGAGCAATGATGGTTAGAGATGCAGTTCGAAGAAAAGAGAACGCGGAAGATTCTGGTAACACGCCATTGTGGCTGGATAAACAGTTATCCAAACTCGCAGGTGCGGCGGGCAAAGCCGACAAGGTTGAATCATAGATTAATCTAGCGTTTAAGTTAGAAGTTTACATTGAGGCTCTCAGTGATTTATGGGTAAGTCACTGAGGGCTTTCAACGTTGAACTAACTTTTAATGCTGAACAAATAGCAATCTTTAATGCTTATTATATCTGCAATATAACTGTCATTTAGCTTCTATAAATTTGTCACTCAACTGCAATATTCTCAGTTTAAATTTGGTATATACCATGTAGAGAGTGCTGTAGTATGAGCAACCAAACTTATTTGAATATTGAAAACGTTGTAAAGCAATTTGGCCAATTTACAGCGTTAAAAGACATCTCCCTAGCGATAGATAAAGGCGAGTTCGTCTGCTTCCTTGGCCCATCTGGCTGTGGAAAAACCACCTTATTACGTGCGATTGCAGGCCTAGACTTACCAACGTCAGGTTCTATTGAGCAGAACGGTAATGATACGACCTTCTTGCCACCAGAAAAGCGCGACTTTGGCATCGTGTTCCAATCTTACGCTTTGTTTCCAAATCTCACTGTGGAAGAAAACATTGCGATTGGTCTGAAAAACCAAGGCATGTCGACCAAAGAAGCCCTTGAGACGGTTGAGTCTTGGTTAGAGACCATTGGCTTACCAACGTCTGGTCAGAAATTTCTAAATCAGCTATCTGGTGGACAGCAGCAGCGTGTTGCTCTGGCTCGCGCATTAGCCTTGTCTCCAGGCTTGTTGCTACTCGATGAACCGCTTTCTGCGTTGGATGCGAAGGTAAGAACACACCTACGTGATGAGATCTGCCAACTGCAACGCAAATTGGGTATCACCACTATTATGGTGACGCACGACCAAGATGAAGCGTTAACGATGGCAGACCGTATTGTCGTGATGAATCATGGTGTTATCGAGCAGGTCGGTGCTCCTCAAGAGATCTACCAAAAACCTGTCAGTCGTTTTGTGGCTGAGTTTGTTGGTAGCATGAACTTTATTCAAGCTTCTGTTGCGGCTCAAGGCAAGATGCGTATTGCTGAGTCAATGCTGCCGTTACCTGGCTTAGATAATCTCACGCCAAATCTGGGTGATGTTTTTGATATTGCCGTTCGTCCAGAGCAAATCCAGTTTGTTGATCGTTTTAGTGAATCCTTGCCAGTGAGAATCGTATCAAGCGAATTCTTAGGGGCGTTTTATCGTGTTGAGTGTCAATTGCAACATGACTCAACGGCGAAAGAGATCATCGTTGATGTACCCGTCAAAGAGTTCAACCGATTGAAGCTGCGTCGCAGTGATATTCGTTACGTGGCGTTTGATCAAGAAGGCCTTAGAGCTTACTCATCGAAAAGCCTGCAAGTGATGAAAGACGAGGCGGCGTAATCAATCATGGAATCGACTCAAATGATGCAATCTAAGCTGCTAATTCAACGACGAGTACAACCTTTTCTGGCTCGGTTAAGCAAAGACAACGTAATTCTATTTGGGCTGTTGGCCTTTTTGTCTGTGGTCATGACGTTGTTTATCCTGATGCCACTGTGGGCAATGTTGAAAAAGAGTGTTCAGAACGCAGACGGTGAATTTGTAGGTTTACAGAATTTCGCTACGTATTTTGCGTCTCAAAGCCTGTGGCAGTCGGTAGGCAATACCTTCACGCTTGGATTGCTAGTGACCGTAATCGTGGGTGTATTGGCGTTTGGTTATGCCTATGCGCTAACTCGTTCATGCATGCCTTTTAAGGGGCTTTTTCAAGTACTGGGTTCTGCGCCTATTCTTGCTCCGTCACTGCTTCCTGCAATCAGTCTTATCTTCCTATTTGGTAACCAGGGTATCGCTAAAGAAGTCTTAGGTGGCAACTCGGTTTATGGCTTGATTGGTATCTCACTGGGCTTGATATTTTGGACGTTTCCACACGCCTTGATGATTCTGACCACCTCATTAAGAACCTCTGACGCTCGCCTTTATGAGGCAGCACGTGCACTCAATACTTCATCGTTAAAAACTTTCTTTATGGTGACGTTACCTGCGGCAAAATACGGCTTGATCAGTACCCTGATCGTTGTGTTTACGCTGGTGGTTTGTGACTTTGGTGTGCCAAAGGTGATAGGTGGTAGCTACAACGTGTTATCGACTGACATCTTTAAGCAGGTGGTTGGTCAACAGAACTTCTCTATGGGTGCAGTAACCAGTATCTTGCTGCTATTACCTGCGTTGCTTGCGTTTACCGTTGACCGCTGGGTTCAAAAGAAACAAAAGAGCTTGTTTGATACTCGTTCTGTCGCGTACCAACCTGAACCTAGTTCACTACGTGATGGCTTATGTTTCCTTTATTGCACCATCATCTCTGCTGCTGTGGTTATTGTGTTGGGCATGGCGATATACGGTTCGATGGTCACCTTCTGGCCTTGGAACAAAGCGCTGACGCTAAACAACTACAACTTCGCAGAAATGAGTACTTATGGTTGGGCGCCATTCTTCAACTCCTTAACGCTTGGTGCTTGGACTGCGGTTATTGGTACTGTTCTGATTTTCTTAGGTGCATACTGCATTGAGAAAGGTCGCGCCTTCGGTCCTGTTCGTCAAGCGATGCAAATGCTCAGCGTTGTTCCGATGGCCGTTCCGGGTATGGTGCTGGGTTTGGGTTATATCTTCTACTTCAATGATTTGAGTAACCCACTTAACTTCTTGTATGGCACGATGGCGTTCTTGGTGATTAATACCGTGGTTCACTACTACACGGTAGGGCACATGACGGCGTTAACGGCATTGAAACAACTGCCTTCCGAAATTGAAGCAACAGCGGCTTCGGTAAACTTACCGCAATACAAGCTGTTCTTTAAGGTGACGGTACCTGTTTGTCTGCCGGCGATTTTAGATATTGCGACATACCTGTTTATTAATGCACTTACCACGACATCTGCGGTAGTATTCTTGTATTCTACCAATACGATTCCAGCGTCAGTATCAGTACTGAATATGGACGATGCAGGTCAAACCGGTGCAGCAGCAGCGATGGCGGTGATGATCATGATATCTGCAGCGAGTGCGAAGTTGATTCATATGCTAATCAACAAGTTATTCGATAAGCGCACCCAAGCTTGGCGTAAACGCTAGCGAACCACTTATATTGCAGTTGGCCAAGGAGTGGCTGACGACAAGAACAAGAATGAAAGGAAATGAAGTGCAGTACGTAAAAATCAAAGATGTCATCGTAGAGCAGATAGAGTCGGGGATGTTAACACCACGACAGAAGCTGCCTGCGGAACGTAAGCTGGCTGAATCGTTTGATACGACTCGAGTTACCTTACGCGAAGCCTTGTCTTCACTTGAAGCGGAAGGGCGCATTTATCGAGAAGACCGACGTGGTTGGTTTATCTCTCCCGAGCCGCTTCGTTACGATCCAACACAAACGCTGAACTTCACCAATATGGCTCTATCGCAGAATCGACAGCCGAAAACTGAGTTGGTGGCGGCGAAAGGAATGTTAGCAACCAAGGAGGCGACTCGGCTTCTTGAGTTACAACCTTTCTCGGACGTTTATCGAGTAGACAGAGTTCGTTATCTTGAAGATAGGCCGGTTGTGTATGTGACCAACTACATTCGACCAGAGTTGTTCCCTAACTTGCTTGATTATGACTTGTCTAAATCGTTGACGGACATCTACCGCGAACACTTTGGTGTGGTGTATCAGAAGATCCGTTACCGAGTGAGCACAACGTCTTTACTTGGCGAGACAGCGCAAGCCCTGCGTGCGACTTCTGGCTCACCTGCAATGGTTGTTGAGCGTGTTAACTACAATCAAAACGGCGATCTGATTGACTGTGATATTGAGTATTGGCGTCATGACGCGATCAGTATTGAGTCAATCGCGCAGCTAGAGCGCTAGTCATACGTTAGAACGTTAGCATATCTGCAATTATGCAGGATTGCCCAATTGAAAAGTTCAAAGGTCTCTTATTCGGAGGCCTTTTTATCACCTGTTGTCAGCCGTTGTGCTAATTCATCTATAATTTAGGAATGAAATGGAATTCTCTGCCATCGTCATCGTGACTATTTCGGCTTTGCTTCACGCGGGTTGGAACGTTCTAGGTAAATCGAATCAAGGATCGGGCTCGTCTTTCTTCTTAGCCTCTGGCTTTGCCGCTGCTGCGATATTGACTCCCTATTTGATTTGGTTCATTTACAGTGTCGGCTTTGTGGATATCACGCTTTTATTTTGGAAGCTACTTCTTTTAAGTGGTATTTGCCAAATCATCTATTTAATCGGCTTAGGTGTAGCCTACAAGCAGGCCGATATTGGGGTGATTTACCCGATGGCACGAGCGCTGCCCGTGTTGATGGTGGGTTTAGGCACGGTGTTGATAGGCTATGAGCTGTCACCTAATCAATGGTTTGGCTTCACCTTGATTACCTTGGGTTGTTTGTTTGTACCACTTAAGAAGTTTTCAGATCTTAGGTTAAAAGCGTATCTCAACCTCGGTGTGCTGTGGGCATTAATCGCCGCCATTGGTACCACGGGCTACTCCATTATAGATAAAGAAGCGCTCCTGTTATTGGAGCCGTTAAGCACGCCTACCATTACTAATAAACACACGGCGATTTTCTACCTAGGCATTCAATTTTGGGCGATCGTGATTCCGCTGAGTATTTGGTTGTTGGTGTCCAATCAAAGAATCGAATTTACCAACGCATGGATACTACGTAAGAAAGCCACGCTTGCAGGCATTATGATGGCATCGACTTATGGTTTAGTGTTATTTGCGATGACCATGACAGAGAACGTCAGCCTGGTTGTGGCACTTAGGCAAGTCAGTATCATCTTCGGCGTAGTGATGGGGATCTACTTTTTAAAGGAAAAGTGGCACATGACTCGCGGTGTAGGCGTCGTTTTTATTATTGCTGGTTTAGTTATCTCACTGACTTAAAAGCTCGCCGGAACGATTGGATATTTGTGCAGAGGCATCTATATTAAGCTAAATCAAAAACGCCCTTAGCGATACAAACTTCGTCAAGGGCGTTTTCTCTTTATCTAGTAAGAAGCTGTAGGTAGTAAAAGACTTAACCCGCTAAATCTTGAGCATCTTGCTGTTTCAACACTTTGTGGCCATCTTCAGTGACACCACGTTTCCAGTAGCTGCTGATGTAGATGTTCTCTTTCGCGACTTCTTTTTCGTTGCGGAAGTATTGTCTTAGCTCACGCATGCTTTCAAATTCACACGCTGTCCATATTGAAACCTGACCTTCTAACCATTCTGTGTTGCGCACGGTTTGTGAAAGTGACTCTGAGGTTTCATCTTCAATCAACCAGGTTACTTTGATACCTTGAGGAGTCTCAAGTACCTGCTTATCTGCTGCTGAGTTGATCTGAATGATAGCGTGACCAGTTGCTGTTTCTGGGAGCGTTTTTACTTTTGCAGAAAGCGCAGGTAGGGACGTCATGTCTGCAACTAAGAAGAACCAGTCTGACTCTAGGTTAAGCCCCTGAATTAAACCAGGACCAGCCACTGAAATAGTGTCACCCACTTTCGCGTTCATTGCCCACCTTGCAGCAAAGCCACACTGCAAATCTTTAGTGATGTGACGAACGAAATCGACTTCAATCCACTGCTCTACAGGATTGTACTGACGAATGGTGTAGGTACGCATGGTTGGGCGCTCACCTTCGTTTAGCTTGCTTAAATCAGTCGTGCCAAGTGGCGAGAATAAAAGCTTGATGTAGCCGCCGGCACATTCTGTTGGGTATTTACTTAATCCCTCACCGCTAAGCGTTATGCGCTGCATGTTTGGAGTAATTGTTGAGGTTTGAGTAACGGTTAATGTGATAGGGCTAGGCTTGCTCATATAAGGCTCTCTTAGATTTGGATTTCCACATCATAATCCTGAACTAAAAAACACTCAATACTAATAGTTATCATTTACTTTGATTTACACATGTACTACCTAACTTATACGACAGATCCTATTGAGAAACGGATCCTACAAAAAAGAGCCCTTTAGAAAACTAAAGGGCTCTTAGGATTGGTTTGACTCAGCGAACAGAATTAGCTGTTTGCTTGCTCTAGTTCAATCGTTTCTTCAGCGGCTTTCGCAGCTTCTAGCATCTTACGAATAATGAACGATGCTGCCATTGCGATACCTACCATCACGACGGCAAGAACAGTCAGCATTTGGAAGTAATCACCGTAAACCGTTTGCACGATCTCTTGTGTGATCTCTTGACCTTTCTCTAGTGCAATAGACGTTGAGAATACCGCGCCAACAATGCCTGATAGTGCGATAGCAACAGAGAACAAGCTTACTGAGAAGTTTTCAATGTGCTTAGGTGCAACAGACAGGATGAAGGCTACAACCATTGAACCTACAATCACTTCACCGAATGCTAGGAAGAAGTGAATCGCTAGGAAGACTTCTGGGCGGATCAGAATATCGTCACCAACTGTCGTTACTGCCATCGTAAGGATACCGAAAGCGATAGCCGTAAGGATGAAAGAGAAACCGACTTTGGTTGCAGTTGAGAAGTTAATGTTTTTCTTTTCTAGGTTAGAGAAGATACCCGCGATGATAGGGCCAGCAACCATACACCATAGTGGGTTCATTGCCATTGAAGCTTCAGGTGCGACAGGGATGAAACCAAATAGATCGCCACGCATTGTGTTGATCGCTACCATTGTCATCGAAGTCATCATCTGACCGTAGTACACGAAGAAACATGTCGTCAGGAATGTGATGATTAAGATAGTCCCCATTTTTAGCATGTCTGATTTCTTCGATTTCATCATCAAAGAGACAAAGTAGATGATCGCTGCACCACCGATTGCGTACACGATGTTTTGGCCAATATCCATGTTAGAGAACATGAAGAATACCAAGCCGATCATTGCTGCAGAAAGACCAAGGAACGCTGCCCAGTTTTTAGTGCTTACTGGTTTTTGGTCGATTTCAGCACTTGCTTCAACAAGGCCTTTGCGAACAAAGATCATCATCAGAAGCGCAGCACCGGCTAGCACCGCTGAAAGAAGGAAACCACCGTGGAAACCAACAACAAGTACTAGCATTGGGAACAGGTATTGGCCTAACAGAGCACCAATATTGTTTACTGAGTAGTTGATTGGGTAGCAGTTCTCAAAATCTTCTTGAGTTTTGAACGTGCGTTTGTAAAGACTTGGGTAAGAAGGGGACATCAAACCACGTGCATAACTTGCTAACGCAATACCACATAATGCCATCGGAACATTGGTTGCTGCTGCACCAAGTACCAGTAGAACGTAACCACTTGCGAACCCTAGGAAGGCAATGGTTAAAGATCGGTAGGCGCCTAAAAACTTGTCGGCGATAAAGCCACCTGCGATAGCAAATAGCGGTCCGATTGCAGAGAAAGCACCAACAACCATCATGGTGTCGGCTTCATTGTAGTTCAGATCTTCAAGGAAGAAACGAGTCAAGATCACCATGACGCCATAGAACGAAAGTCCGAACATCATTTGGCAGAACATCATTGATTTGTTTAATCTATTCCACATTATTTTATTCTCACGTTTGTATTAATATGTAGTGTAATTGCCCGATTATAATATCATTAGTAGTAATACATAAACTTAAACATCTGTCCCAAGCAGAACTTTACTCGATATATCTTTTCTTATGAGTGCATTCATATTTCTCATGAATGAGATTTGCAACGTTAGATTTTGCAAGTGGATGCATGGCGGTATGAAATTTAGCCATCATCATTTGTGGCTAAGTAATGAACTAATAAAGGGAAAGTTAGAGGTAGTCATTCTGTAAGTTATTTTGAGTGAGTATCACTTTCAATTAGCTGTTGGGCTTTAGCCAATAAAAAAGCCAGCTTGGTGGCTGGCTTTGTTGAGATATTGAAAACTAAGTTTACAAGAATGCTGTCTCTATAGAGGCTTTCTCCACTCGTGTTCCTGTCTTTTATTCACAAGGTGGTGCCATGTGGATCACGGCTAGGCCGCCTAGAGAAGTTTCACGGTACTTCTTGTTCATGTCTTTACCTGTTTGGTACATGGTCTCGATAACCTTGTCTAACGAGATAAGACACTTGCTGGTACGTTTCAATGCCATGCGCGATGCATTGATGGCTTTCATTGCACCCATTGCGTTACGTTCGATACATGGCACCTGAACAAGTCCGCCGATCGGATCGCATGTCATGCCCAGTGAGTGTTCCATCGCGATCTCAGCGGCAATACAAATCTGTTCGTTGCTACCACCACGTAGGGCAGTTAGGCCTGCTGCGGCCATTGATGAAGAAACGCCGACTTCACCCTGACAACCTACCTCTGCGCCAGAAATCGAAGCGTTGGTTTTGTATAAGATGCCGATTGCGCCAGAGACTGCCAAGAAGTCTTTAAGCTGCTTAGTGTCTAGCTCTTTGATGAAGCGATGGTAGTACATTAATACCGCAGGAATAACCCCAGCCGCACCGTTGGTCGGTGATGTCACGACCTGACCGCCCGCTGCGTTTTCTTCACTTACAGCAAAGGCAAATAGGTTAATCCAATCCATGATCTCCATTGGATCGTTTTCAATCGAGGCATTTGCTTCCAGCTTTTTAAGCAGAGCAGGTGCTCGACGAGTGACTTCTAGGCCGCCATCAAGAATGCCTTCCGTGTCAAAGCCACGCTGCATACACAGAGACATCACCTTCCAAATTTGGTCGGCTTTCTGGTCAATCACATCCATACCTTGGAAAGACACTTCGTTACGCAGAATTAAGCCACCAAGGCTCAGTCCTTGTTGTTCGGATAGTTCAAGTAACTGATCAGCGGAAGAGAAAGGGAACTCAACTTGTGTTTCTGCTTCCTGTTTGCCGTTTTGTAGCTCATCAGCGGTTGCGATAAAGCCACCACCAATCGAGTAGTAGGTTTCCATATCCAGAAGGCTGCCGCTTTCGTCAAAGGCAGAGATAGTCATGCCATTTTCATGCAACGGAAGGTTAGTTTTGTGGAAGAGCAGATCGCTTTCTACATCGAAATAAATTTCATGGTTACCGCTAACCAATAGAGATTTATCTTCAATCGCCTTACGCATTGCTTGGTTAGCACTGGTGATTTTAATGGTGTCGGGGCGGTTACCTAGCAAACCTAACAAGGTCGCTCTGTCTGTGTGGTGACCAATACCCGTCAATGATAACGAGCCGTATAAGTCGATTTGAATACGCTTCACTTGCTTAAGCTGAGCATCAATTTTTTGGGTAAAGTTAAACCCAGCGATCATTGGTCCATTTGTGTGGGAGCTGGATGGTCCAACCCCAATTTTGTAGATATCAAAAATAGACAGCATAGTAACTTCCTGTGAAGACGGTTCGATGGACGAACTCTGTGTAAAATTTGTATTTGGTTAGTTGCACTTCTTTGAGTGAACCTGTTCTGTGGGTGAAACAGTTATGCGATAGAGCGTATTCATTGATTGAAAGGGCTCTTTTATCGACTAGTGCTAACAAGCATAGAGCGATGAAATACAAGAGCGTGCTATGTTTGCTGTAAAGCGACACGTTTATTCTTGTATTACCTAAGATGTCGCTATCAATAGTGAGCATTATTGCGAGCAACATATAAGAATTTCAAAATACTTTTGTTAACAAGTATTGTATACATAATTCACTCCATCTAATCCCCAAAACGAGACTTGAACATAAAATGAGCATTAATCACCTCCTTATTGTGCTGGGTAAGCGACTTAATGAGAATAAATTGACTGATGAAGGAATCAGTCGAGTTGATGCTTTGGTTGAGTATCTGGCGGAGCCTTTGGTAGAAGAGTCGAATCAGCAAACTGCGGTAGCATTTTGTGGTGGGCTAACAAAAGGGCAAACACTGTCTGAAGCCGACGCGATGCACCAGTACTTTAGAAAGCTTGAAAAGCAGCGTGAACATCCGTTTTCTTTAGGGGCGATTTTGCTCGAGCAGCACTCGACCAACACTGTCGAGAACATACAGAACTTGGCCTCAGAGATGATTGCAAGCGGGCTGTTTACTCGCGGGCAAAGTGTGCAAGTGACATTCGTTTCGAATGACTACCATTTACAACGTATATTCGAGATTCAATCGCTCATGGGCGAGCAAGGTTTGCTTAAAGTTCTCATCGAGAAGTGTTCCGCACTTGGGGTAGAGCAGCAAATAGATCGCAGGTTGGAGGCTCATGTTGCGGTGCCATACCCACATCAAAGTGCTCAGGGGCAATTGTTTCTGTTGATGGACGTACTGACGACCTACCGAGTTTATCTTGAAGGTGTTTGTGCGGGCGCATTTAAGCGAGATTTAGAGTTGGTTAGACGAGAGCCAGAAAGACTGTCTTTGGAAGCATTGATCACTGCCAAAGAGCTCGTTGGACGTTCATCTGACTTTGACATTGTGGAGAGTTTACTCCCAGCATTGGAGCGCTGTATCCAGCAGACTTCAGTGGGTACCGATGTAAAAAAAGTCAGGGAATACCTAGCTCTACTAGATACTAACCTGACTTTATTGAATCGTTATTTAGATCCGGAATCGGATCACACACATCGCTGGTGGCGATAGGTGATTATTTCTTTCTCGTGATGCCAATAACGGTCTTTAAACTCGCAAAGGCAATCAGACAGTAAGCTAGAAGCTCAGTGCCTTCTTCAGCGATGTTTTTAACCGCTCGAACGTAATCATCGCCCATAACATTGTGCCAGAAGGCTCATGTGTTTTTTTACAGTGATTAACTTTGGTTTTCTGAATCTTGCTCATGGTTATTGCGGTAGTACTCCCACTGTTCAATGCGCTCGCCGTCATCGAATACACAGTAAGTTGTACGCTGATTGTTTTCAGTAACCGTGTCTAATTCACCGTCCTGTTGAACACAATAAACCGCTGCTGGGTTAGCGACTGAAACACGTTGGCCCTCGCTATATTCTGCATAGTCGTTTGCACAACCGCCTAATACAACGGCACATACAGCCATCAAACCAATTTTCTTCATGTCTATCTCCTACGTGATAACTCTATAATCGAATGCGTTAAGTTCTACAGAACCAAATGAGAAGCTCTATGAAATTAGTATATTTTAGATTTCAGAAAAGGTTGTCCTAATTTGGTCAAGATATTGAAATAGGTTGATATTTCTTCATGTTTAACGACTTTTTGAGTGTTAGATCAAGCTAAGTGGATTCAAGTTACCGTAGGAATATCTCCGTCCGATCCGTTCTGGTTAGCGGTTGTGAACCTCGAATCTATTGATGATTATGATATGATGCCGCCAAATTCAGTAGAGCAGTCAGAATCATGAGACACCTAAAAACAACCATCCATCCTGATATCGACCATCTAGACAATAAAACGGTCTATAAGCGCAACGCTGCCCGTGCCATTGTGTTAGATGGTGAAGACATTCTGATGCTGTATACAGAGCGTTATCACGACTACACCATTCCTGGTGGTGGTTTGGATGAAGGGGAAGATGTGATCGCAGGTATGGTTCGTGAACTCGAAGAAGAGACTGGCGCGAAGAATATCCATAGCATCAAGCCGTTCGGCATTTTTGAAGAGTTTCGTCCTTGGTACAAAGATGATGCAGACATGATGCACATGATTTCTTACTGCTACTCATGCAAGATCGATCGTGAGCTTGGTGAAACGGCTTACGAAGATTATGAAGTGAAAAACGGGATGAAACCGGTGTGGATGAATATCCATGAAGCGATCGCTCATAACGAAAAGACCATGGCAGAGAGCCCTAAGAAGGGCATGAGTATTGAACGTGAAACCTTTTTGCTGCATTTGATTGCCAAAGAGATGCTTTAGCCGTTATCAATACTAGCCTGCTAAGCTATTTATTTGCCGCCACTTTTGGCGGCAAAATTGTTTCTAGCAATGCTAAAATTTAATAGCGGAAACTAATTATTGAATATGGTTGATATTGTCAACTAAGTGTTTTTGATGTATCTTTACCTCAGCGATGAACCTATCTAGCTTAACTGCCCGGTTATATCGTTAAATCTCGCTGTGAGCCTGCCCTAAACAAAGAATACTATGAATAAAAGACAGTTTATTGCCCATTATCTGCGCATGAATCGCACCTCGTACTTATTGGCGATTGTGTTCATCTTTCTCGTCAACTGGTTACAAGTAGAGATCCCTCGTTATATCCAATTGGCGATAGATTTGATTGATGATGCCTCTTCAACTGGCCACCAACAGCTTCAAACCTATGTTTGGATTGTGGTCGGGATGTCGGTTGCCATGGTGGTGGTGAGAATTCTGTCTCGTATCTATGCGCTTAATCCGGGGCGAATTACAGAGGCCGCACTTAAAAGTACACTTCTACAAAAGTTGAATCGCTTACCGAGCAGCTTTCACGAACGCTTTGCTTCGGGTCGACTGATCTCGATTATCAACAATGACCTTAGTGGCATTCGACTGCTGTTTGGTGTCGGCTTCTTGCAGTTCTTCAATGCCTTGCTTGCGTTGTCGTTGACGCCTCTTTACATGTGGCGCATATCGCCAGAACTCACACTGTATTCGATCATTCCTATCTCAATCGCTTTTGTGATTTTCCGTGTGGGCTTCAAGCGTATGAAAACGCTGCATTTAGAGCACATGAAGCGTCTACAAAACCTGTCTGCTCAACTAATGAGTTACCTGTCTGGGATTGACTTGATTAAGAGCCAGCAGATGTCACCTTGGGTGAAAGCCGAAACTGAAAAGCTGAACCAGTTATTGCTTGAATGCCGCCTTAAAATTACACGCATTCAAGTCTTCTTTATGCCGGTACTCGACTACGCCAATGACCTGATGAAAATCATCATTCTTGGGCTTGGTGGCTACATGTTAATGAGACAGGAACTCACACTTGGTGAGATTACCGCCTTTCTGACTTACTCGGTTTTGCTCGCTATGCCATTGATGCAACTTGGCAGAATCGCGACCATTTATCAGCGTGGCATGGTAGGTATTCAAAGTGCACAAACCATTCTTAATGCCAAAGTCCCGGAGCTTGATGAAGATAAGCTGACTGAACTAGATGTTGAATCACTGAAGGGAAAAACGTTTTCTGTTCGCAACCTCAGCTTCAGCTATTCAGGTGAAGAACGCGTGATTCTCGATGACATCAGCTTTGATATTCCAGCAGGTAAGAAAGTGGGTGTGTTAGGCGGGATCGGAGCGGGTAAAACGACATTAGTGAACTGCTTAAACCACCACTTGGATGTACCACAAGGTTCTGTTTTCCTTGGTGAAAGAGATGTCACTAGCTTCTCACGCAGTGACTTACGCCGTTACGTGAAAACCGTGACTCAGGACCCTTACCTGTTTTCAGCAACCGTCGAAGACAATATCCGCTTTGGTAGCCTAGATACCGATTTGGCAAAGAGTCAGGTTGATGAAGTGCTAGAGCTCAGCCAGTTGGCCAGTGATGTGACGCGTTTTGAACACGGCGATCAAACCTTAGTCGGTGAGAAAGGGATCATGTTGTCAGGTGGTCAGAAACAGCGCTTAAGTATTGCGCGTGCTTTATTACAACCCACCGATCTGATCATCATGGACAACGTTCTATCGGCTGTCGACTATGAAACAGAACGTAAGATCTTGGAAGGCTTGTTTAAGCGTTTAAAAAATCAATCGGTTCTTGTGGTTTCACACCGCGTTAATGCCCTTGAATATATGGATGAAGTCATCGTGTTGCATGAAGGTAAAGTGATCGCGAAGGGCGATCACGCCACGTTATTGAAAACCTGTGATTACTATTACGATACATGGCAACTACAGCAGAATGAAACGGAGGCAGCAGCATGTTAAAAGGTGTTGATCTCAAGTACCTCAAGCACTTTTTTAAGTTTGCTAAGAAATACAAAGGCTCTGCGATTCTGGGTATCGCTATGCTTCCTCTTTCTGTCATCACGAGTTTGTTGTTCCCTTGGCTGATCATTCAAGTGATCGATGTTCACCTGAGTCATGGGGATATGGATGGTCTGCTCGAATACGTCTTCTATCTCGTTGCCGTGCTGGTGGCGAGTTATGTGGTGGATACCACCTATTCGTACAACCTTCGTAAAACTGGGCAATACACGATAACTGACATGCGCTCAGTGTTGTTTGCTCGCGTGCTCAAACTGCCACGCAGCTATTTTGATAACACACCGATTGGCGTAACGCTTTCACGATTAACCAGTGACTTGGAAACCATCGGCGAGACGTTTGTTCAGTCGGTTGTAGGGCTAGTTAAAGACAGCATCAATACCATTGCTCTGTTGGTGATGATGTTCTTCATTGATTGGCAGTTAACGATGATTGTATTGATCATTATGCCGCCAGTGACGTATTTGACGGTGTATGTGAGAAACCGACTTCGTGCTCTCTATAAGGTGACTCGTTCTTCTCTCGCTCGCGGTATTGGCTTTTTACAAGAAGTCTTATTTGGCATGAAAACCGTTCAGATGTACCGAGCGGAAGAGCAAGTCGAGCAACGCTACCAAGGCTATACCGATGAGTTTTTAAGAGCGCAGAAGAAGATCAATAAATACGATGCGATTTTGTTCTCGTTTATCTCTGGCATCACCTCCATCACTATCGCGATTATGATCTGGTATGGCTCTGAGCAAGTGTTAGAAGGGGCGCTCACCTTGGGTGTGCTGATTGCGTTCATCAATACTTTAGAGAAAGTGTTTGTTCCGATCCGAGACTTTACTTCGCAGATCGCTTCGATTCAGAGTTCATTTGCAGCGTTTGACCATATTGAAGAACTGTTTGTTGAGCCGACTGAAGAGGAAGGGCGTAACCTGCTGCCATCTAACAAGGTTGAGAAACAGCTTGAACAGTTTGTGAGCCTAGAGTTTAAGAACGTAAGCTTCCGCTACAAAGACGACTCTCCCTACGTTCTAAAGAATGTCTCGTTTGTATTGGAGAAAGGGCATCAAATTGCCCTTGTGGGTTCGACGGGTTCGGGCAAGTCGACGATTCTGCGTCTGATCTCTAAAACCTACCAAGATTATGAAGGCAGCATTTTGTTGAATGGAATAGAGCTGTCACAGATCTCAAGTGAAGACTCTGCTCATTTGTTCTCAATGATGATGCAAGACGTGCACTTATTTGAAGAGACCATTCAATTCAATATCGCGCTGGGCAAAACGCATCTATCTAGAACTGAGGTTGAACAGGCGGCGCGCTATGTTTATGCCGATAAGTTTATTGAACAATTGCCACAAGGTTATGACTTCCACTTGGAAAAGAACGGCTCCAACTTGTCTGTAGGGCAAACGCAGCTTATCTCGTTCGCTAGAGCGGTTGCACAGGGTGGTCAATTGATGATGCTTGACGAGGCGACCAGTTCGGTAGATTCAATCACCGAAGACCTGATTCAAAAAGCAATGCAGCGCCTTTTCAAGGAAAAAACTGTGATTGCGATTGCACACCGTTTGAGTACCGTTCGTCACTCAGATACGATTTTGGTGTTGGAAAAGGGTGAAATTGTTGAGCAAGGTAATCATCAACAGCTGGTGGCACACAATGGTATTTATGCTGGCTTGTTACAAGAATCGATTGTAGAAACGGGCGATTCTCAAGTAACGGTTGCCTGATCACCTCAAATCAGGTTTACCGTTATCGATACTATGAATTGGTGTTGCTTATGTTTCACCAATTTCTATTCTTTTCTAGTATTCCCAGTAGCTTAGGAAAAATAAAACATATTTTACGATTATTAATATGTTATGATATCCCTACTACTAAAGGGGTGTCTTAGGGCATCGGGATGTATGCAAGCAAAAAGAACCGGCTTGTGTCAGTCACTTTCTGGCGAATATGGAATCGAAAATGTTGTTGGAAGAAGTTGTAGAAATTATCGAATTAACCGACTCAGACCATTTATCTCAAGCAATGGAACTGTTTAACGAGCATGGTTTTGTTGATACTGAGTCTTTACCTTTTATGAATGTTGTTTTTGAAACAGCACCAGATCAACTTGCGAAGAAGCTGTCGCAGATTGGTTTTAAAGGTTTAGTGCAAGTCGAAAAGAACGAAGATGCATCAGGCTTCACCATTATTGATGCTGACCGTGTTCTGCTAAAAGACTCTGCTTAGCTGCAAGATTCAGCTTAGTGAAAAGACTCTATCCAGTTCAGTAACACCCGTTATGATTATTTGAGGTTAACACAGTGACAACAGCAACCGTTTCATCAACAGAGCAACACATTTCCAATGAACATGCGCTTTTAGGTGCATCGTTATTAGCGTCTCAAAAAGTTGAGTTGGCTCTGTTCAGTGTGATCTCTAAATTAGTTAAAACCCTATCAAAAGATCAGCAACAGGCATTAGGTCTGGATTTGGATACCTTTTTAAGGGAGAAGCCAAGTGAACAAGCCTCGACTCTGAGCCGCTACGAAAATACGTTTGGTGAGCAACTTCCTTTGAAGGCCAATGAACTCAACGATTTTATTTATCATCGAAACTTGGTTACTCGTGGATTTTGGCGTGTGACTGGAGCTGATGTTAAAGGCGGTGAGAAGCTTGCTAACCCAGAGCTTTATTTAAAAGAGTTCTTGGCCAAGTGTGAATACTGGCAAGTGATGCTTGATACTCAAACCAAGTAATCAAATAGAAATAAGAAAGCCATAGCGAACATGCTATGGCTTTTTTGTTGTTTGTGCAAATTGTCTTGAATTCTTTGAATCTAGAGCATCATCTTCAATACATAGTTCCTAGAGACAAAGTGGTGTTTAAGTGCGGCACTGATATGCAGCACAATTAAACAGGCTAGGGCAATACAACTGGCACGATGGAAATAGAAAAAGAAGCCGTTGATTGCAGGGTCGGTAATTAGATTATTTACGCTCACTAACCAAAATAAAGAGTACGGTTCTTTTAGCATTAAGTAGCCGGTGCTGAAAACCATAAACATCACAAGATACATCAAAGAGTGTGCAAGCTTGGCAACGCATTTTTGCCCTTCAGGCACAGAGGTTGGCATGCTTGGCGACGAGCGAAAGTGGCTCCTGATATAACGAACCACAAGCAGTGGCGTCGCAACGGTCGCCAATGACATGTTGAGCACTGACAGAAAAGAAAACAGCTCTGGATGACTGGTGACATAGTGCATCACATACCCTGCGATTGTTGCATAGATGATTACAGAAGCCATTACCCAGTGCAGTACACGGCTTACTAAATCGTATCGTGGATTATTCAAATTAACCTCGTTCTGATCGTTATTAATATAAGATTCATCTCGATGCAATAAACCATTTTTCGGTATATTCGCATCGCGAATTAATCATATAGAACAGTATTACGCGGTATTTTTATAATTTAGAAATTAATGATGTTGCTTCAGGTGTTTTATAATTATCAATGATGTTTTAGAGTGTTAATTCCAATATGGACATAGCAAACTTGTCGACTTCCTAGCTTGTATGCCTATTACGAGATACAGTTAGTCTAAAGATAAATATATAAGGAATGTATAATGCTTCGAATCTTATTGATTGCAGTTATCTCGGTGTTCAGCACGATGAGTTTTGCAAGCGAAGAGGTTAAGTACTCGGAACAAGAGTATTTGGATAGACCGCTGATGGAACGCTATATCTTGGATGAGTTGAAGCAGCTTCGAATGGAACAGCAGGATCTTGAAAGACGCTTGACCATTCAGATGACTGACCGGGAACTGACTGTGGCAGACAAGTCTCTGAATTACGCCAATGTAACCGTAACCTACTTCTTCTACATTATTGCTGGTGTGGCCTCTCTTATCGCGCTGGTGGGTTGGCAATCCATCAAAGAGCTTAAACACACAACTCAAGACATGGCTGATAAGCGACTTAATTCTATCGCTCAAGACTATGAGAAGAAGTTTAATGTTCTTGAACGGGATCTTAAGCGCAAGACCAGAATCATTTCCGACAACAACCGCGAAATTGAAATTATCAATGAGATTCATAACCTATGGTTGAGAGCACAGAACGCACAAACGGCAGAGCAAAAAATTGAAATCTACGATGAAATACTGAAGGTTCGTCCTGGAGATTTAGAAGCACTTACTGCCAAAGCTGACGCTGCTATGGATATACAGGAATACCACTGGGCAATGAGTCTTTGTAACCGTGTATTAGAAGTCGATGACCAAAATGCTCATGCCTTGTATCAACGTGCTTGCGCCTATGCTCGATTAGGGGCAGAAGGTCAAGCTATCGATGACTTAGAGCGCGCTATTGAAGCCAGTGGGTCCATGAGAGAGCTGCTAACTGAAGAGCCGGACTTTGAGATGCTGCGAGGCTTAGAACGCTTCGAAGTACTTCGTGAAGAGTAATATGAGGTAAAGATCCGTGTTAACTAAGGTGGTGGGCTTTGCATGCTCACCATACTTTCA
Organism: Vibrio sp. 10N.247.311.12; assembly: GCF_041467515.1. Taxonomy (NCBI): domain Bacteria; kingdom Pseudomonadati; phylum Pseudomonadota; class Gammaproteobacteria; order Vibrionales; family Vibrionaceae; genus Vibrio; species Vibrio sp. 10N.247.311.12. Next base: position 19,723 of record NZ_JBFSUV010000035.1, on the reverse strand, counting down.
CACCTATCGCGCTATGGTTTCTTACATTTCATTTATTTTTTTGATTTAATTGTTATGTTATAACACTTTCTAAGTTCCTCGTTATAACCGCTAAGTATTTTATGAAGTTCCTCCGTATTGGTCTGATCGTTACTGCGATCAGCGCATTTTCCCTTGCTGCTTTGCTCTCTTTTCACTCCAAACCAGCACCAGAAATCTCTATCAAAATAACACCTTACCAAGGTTCTCAACCTAATGATAAGGAAGTCATCGACTCGCAAGCGACTCCCAACTCTTTGGTTAAGGTCCATTATTTTGTGAAAGTTGGCGATACGCTAAGCAACATCTTTTCGTCATGGCAACTGCCATATGGAACCGTTCAAAAGGTGATGGAAGCGGATCTGGAGTCTTTGAAACTCGACACAATAAAACCTGGTGACCATCTAGAGTTGCTTTTGGATAGTGACTCAAAACAGCTTGTGGAGCTGATTTATCACGAGAGTTTGGTTGAGCAAGCAGCCTTTACTCGAAACGATGATGGTAGCTTCACCTATAAATTCCACGAGATCCCAGGCGAATGGAAAGAAAAACTCTATGCGGGTAGTGTTCACGGTAGCTTTTCAACGTCAGCCTACAAAGCGGGGTTAACTACTAACCAGATAGCCAATATCACCCGCACACTAAAAGACAAAGTCAACTTCGCTCGAGAGCTGAGAGCTGGTGATAGCTTCAATGTATTGGTCAAAGAGCAGTACACGGATGATCACCTAACGGGTAAAACAGAAATTCAAGGTATCTCAATTCAATTAAGAAACCGAGAAGTCGCAGCTTTTCTAGCACCAGATGGTCTTTTTTATGACAGAGAGGGAAATAGTCTAGAGCAAGCCTTTGATAGATACCCAGTCGACAGAAAATTCCGAAGAATCACTTCTTCGTTCAATCCGACACGAAGACACCCAGTAACTGGGCGAATCTCACCGCACAATGGTACCGACTTTGCGACACCTGTTGGTTCACCTATCTACTCAACTGGTGATGGTCGAGTGGTGGCACTTCGTGACCACCCGTATGCTGGTAAATATTTGGTGATTGAACACAACAGCGTATATACGACGCGTTATCTTCACTTGAGCCGCTTCTTAGTTAAGAAAGGTCAGCAAATTAAGCGAGGTCAGAAAATTGCGCTATCGGGTGCTACTGGTCGTATTACTGGCCCGCACTTGCACTTTGAGGTATTGGTTCGTGGTCGCGCCGTCGATGCGATGAAGGCGAACTTACCAATGGCAAGCTCAATTATGCCTAAAGATAGAAAAGAGTTTTTGGCTCGAATTGCCTCTTTTGATGCCATGATTTCTGAGCCAGAAGATCGTGCGAGTTAGAGATATTCAAGCCTAGTTTGGCAGCGAATACAATAACGCCCCTTAGCTAGCGATTCAGCTAAGGGGCGTTTTTCTAGGTAATCGCATGATTTAGCGAGTGATTCAGTTAAGCAACCACCACTGCCGTGCCACTAGCAGAGACCATCAACATGCCATTACCTGTTCCCAAGACTTCGTAATCAATATCTACGCCTACCACCGCGTTGGCACCCGCTTCAATCGCTTTCTGTTCTAACTCTTTGAACGCGTAGTTACGTGCTTTTTCCAGTTCTTTCTCGTAGGTGCCAGAACGTCCACCCACAAAGTCACGAATTCCTGAAAACATATCTTTGAAAACGTTCACCCCTAGAATGGCTTCTCCGGCAATAACCCCTTTGTAATCGACAATGCGCTTGCCTTCGACTGATTGTGTGGTGGTAATAATCATAATGGCCTCTTGTAAGCTTGCTGAGCTGTCACTCGCTTATTGATTGATAGTTTGGTCTTGCTCTTGAATGTCATCGTTCAGTGCTGTCTCTGAGCGTGTGAATTCATGTCTTAACCATGTTCTCAGTTTTAGCACACTTTCTTGTTTTAATTTGTTTTTTGGGCAAACAAAGTAAAAATCTTGGTGCGGGTTAGCAACCGGTTTACCCAGTTCGACAAGCATCCCGTGGCTGATGTCATCCTTCACAAACAAGCGATGTGTAACCAATACGCCTAGTGAACGAATCGCAGCTTGTACTGCTTGAATGGAGACATCGAACGTCAGATTGCTATGGAATGTGGGCAGTGGAATTTGGTAATTGTCGCACCACACTTGCCAGTCGTGTTGCCGCCTGAGGTTAAAAACGCCAATGGTTGGGTTTTGTTTGACGAGTTGCTCAACGCTCAATCCGGCCTGGTTTTTTAATAGAGTAGGGCTGCACACCAAGACCAAATCATCGTCGCCCAGTTTCTCGCTGTAATATTGCTCCCATTCGTTGGGTTTGCCATGTACAAGCGCAACATCAACTCCTTCCTGCTCGATATCGAAGGGGCCCGTTAGCGTCGAAATACGGATATCAAGTGAGGGTGCGAAGGCTTGGAAGTCGGGAACTCGTGGGATCCACCAGTGCATCGCGAGCGAATTGACCATGTTGAGGGTAATGCGGTGGTCGTTAGGCGTTCTGGCAAGCTCTTCGGTCGCCTCTATCACTTGCTCAAGCGCGGGCGCGACTTTGCGGTAATATCGCTTACCTGCGGCATTAAGAACAACACGACGACCGACTCGTTGAAACAAAGGCTTGTTGACCAGTTGTTCTAACGACTTTATCGCTTGGCTTACCGCAGAGTGACTGACGTACAACACCCGAGCGGCGTCGGTCATGCTGCCAGTCTCAGCGACAGCAATGAAAGCGTAAACGGATTTAAGCGGAACGAGTTTTTTCATTGGTAAGTTTTCCTTACAGTTATGGTTAATATTACTCGCTATTTTTCATTACGTCACGCCTCTAAAATAGATGTCATAGGAGGTGATAATTATGTCTGATATTACCAAGGCGACGACTTTCATGTTGTTGTCGACGTTCAGTTTGTCTTTAAGCGGCTTGATGGCCAAGTATCTATCTGAAGTGATGCCCACTTCGTTGCTCAGTTTTGTGCGTTTTTTGTTACCCAGTCTGTTCTTATTTCTTTTTCTGACCTTTTACAAAATCAGCAAGCCGACACGAGAGATGTGGAAACCTTTGGTGATGCGGGCGATCTTTATGGTGGCGTGTCAGTGGTGTTTCCTTACTTCACTGCAAACCTTAACGCTGGTTGAAGGGGTTGTGTTGTTCAGTACGGGTCCTCTGTTTATTCCATTGTTAGAAAAGTTAATATTTAGAACCAAGATTCATACAACGACGATAGTGTGTTTAGCTGTTACCTTTGTTGGCGTAGTGATGATGGCGGGGGATTGGTCGCAGTTTGAGTTGGGTTCTGAGTTCTTTAGACCTGCGCTTCTGCTTGGGCTTCTCGCGGGGGTATTTAATTCTGGCTCGCAAGTGAGTTTGTACCGAGCGTCTAAAACTAGCCTGACACCAGCAGAGCTTAACGCGTGGACCTTTTTAGTTGCGGCAATTATTGTGATACCAATGGTGGTGTTTACTTCTGTTTCTGCGGTGCCTGATGTACTTGAAAGTGCAGAGAAAGGAACCTTGTCGGCTTTATTGTCTTTTGACGATTTACGCTGGATTGCTCTCGGAGCACTTGGCCTTGCACTGTTTACTATCAATACCCAAATCTTCCGTTCTAAGGCGTATAAGCTTGCAGACAGTGGCTCCCAGTTGGCACCTCTGATTTTTACTAACATGCTGTTTAGCGCGCTTTGGCAGGGCTTGTTCTTTGATGATGTGTTTTCTACACAGCAGATGATTGGCATTAACCTGATTGTCGTGGCGAGCATCACCAATACATTGCTGGCAAAAAGACACAGCAAGGCGAAAGCCAAACAAAAACCGCACACCACAGTGGCTGTAGCGACTGTAGTGGACGTTGCGGTATTGGACTCGGCAGCTAAAAGCTAACCATTGAGTTATGGCTTATCCTCTGAATGGTTAATTTAAAACTTAGAACAATGAGCGTATGTATTCTTTTACTCGGTCGATGTGTTCGTGCGGGTCAATCTCGCAGCGTTGGTTCATTTCTAGGAATCGCTCAGCGTATTTATCGTAGATTTTGTTTTCCAAAAACAGTAAATACAACTTGGGATCGATATGACCGCTGGTGGCCATGTCGGTCATGATGTTGAGTGATTCGCTTAAGAGTTTACCTTTCTTATAAGGGCGATCACTAGAGGTGAGTGCTTCAAAGACATCAGCAATTGCCATTGCTCTGGACGGCAGAGGTAACTGGTCTTCGTTTAAGCCTCTTGGGTATCCCTTACCGTCGATACGTTCGTGGTGTCCGCTGGCGATATCCGGAATGTTTTGAAGGTAAGGCGGGTAAGGCAACTTGTTGAGCATGGTGAAGGTTTGGATAATATGATCGTTGATCATGAAACGTTCTTCATCGTTTAGCGTACCACGGCGTACTTTCAAATTGTGCAGTTCACCTTGGTTGTATTTAACTTCTCCGGGCTTAAGTACAAACGCTTCTTGCCATACATCGGCAGGGTTAAAGCCATTGTCCCAAGGTATTTTATGCTCCGGTTTGTCTGCAAGCAGAGGCTCCATGACAGGCAAACCCTTTTCCTGACTTGTTGGCTCAGTTCTCTCTTTCTCAACCGACTCTTTTTGGGTGTTAAATCTCTCTTTTTCAGACCAAGACAAACCCAATTGATCATCCAGTGTACGTTTCCATTGGCGTTTGGCTATTTGATCTAAGCGTTCTAGCTGCTCTTCCGTCATAGATTCGCCGCCAAGATTACACTCAGCAACGAAGGCAAACTCCTCATCCAGTTCAGACAGGCTTTGTTCGAGTATTTTGAGTTGTTCTTCTTGTAGTGCACCGTTCGCCATCGCTTTCCAGTAATCGGTTTCCGCTTGCTGTTTCAACAACTCAAAACGCATTCGCACTTCGTGGATTCGGTCGTAAATGGTTTCCAGTTTTGTTGCCTTATCTACCACATATTCAGGCGTGGTCACCTTGCCGCAGTCATGAAGCCAAGCGGCGAGCATCAACTCTTCCCACTGTTTACTGTCCAATGAGAATTGCGGGTAATAGCGGTCATCATCTATGGTTGCTTGAGTTAGCCATTTGGTGAGCTCAGGCACTCGTTGGCAATGCCCGCCCGTATAAGGTGACTTGGTATCAATCGCCGATGCAATCAGCTCAATAAAGGCATTAAGCATGTCTTTTTGTTGCTGCATTTGGTCGATGTTGTCTTTCGCTATTTCCGCAAAGCTGAGCAACTCTCTTAAAAAGGCGTGCTTGTCTGCCTGCATCTTGGTAATTGGTCTCTCATAGCCAATTGCCACAATCCCTACCAACAGTTTATCTCGGTTTAATAGTGGAAATAGGTACAGGTCTGAATTGAAGATCGAATCTTGGTAATAGTTGAGAACATTGTCTTCTCTGTTTAAATGGATCGTCTCACCAGATTTAAGCTGACACAGCAACCAAGGCGTGTGTTTGATGAAGTCATTGATGTCGGCCTTAAAAGGAAGAATGGCAAGGTTGGCTGCCGTATCAAACACGTCTTTCTCTTTGGATTGAGTGAAAAGGACAATGGTTTCTGCTTTGGTAATTAAATAGCTTTGATGAGCAATGTTCTTGGCTAAGATCGAAAACTCCTGATTCCCGGCGGTGTCTCGAAGTAGGGTAATCAGATCATGAAGTGTGTGTTCCATTAGCTCAATCGAGTGGGCGAGGTTAGCCACTTCTTGAATCATGCTTTTGGGATAATGAGTACGCCTGAAGTCGAACCGAGCGATGTTGTCGGTGAGTTGCATCAGCGTATTGAGCGGCTGAGACAGTCGACTAGCAACAAACCATACGATAGCGAAGCAGATGAACAACATCCCAATCGCGACCGCAACTTGCTTGTCTCGCATCGAGATAAGATCAGCGAGCAGCTCATTGTGTGGCGTCGCTTCTGCCAAGTATAAGGTGACATTTTGAGTCAGTTGAACCGGCGTTAGCGTTAGTGCCCAAGTGTTTAAGTTGTACTCAACGTTTTTTAGATTGAGGTTAAGCTTCTCTTCATCAGAGATAAGCGGCGCAATAACGGACGCTTTCAATGCTTCCATCTGTTCACGTTTGGGCACATTAAAGAAGCTTTGGTCTTGCTCACTGCCAGAGAGATTCCCCGTCGTTTGGTTGTTCGTTTGCTCAGTTTTACTTGTGTCATCAGATTGGGAGTCAGGCTTGGGTACTGATAGCTCAAGTTGATGCTGACCGAGAAGATTAAAATGTTGATCGAACAAGGCGAGTCGGGTTTGCGGAGAATAAGCTAATTCACTGATCTGAGAAGAGAGGGAACTCAACGTAAAGTCGGCACCAACCACATGCTTGCCATCGGCAGAACGCCTAGAGAGTGTAATGCCATTGGTTTGCAGGAAATAGAATAGATAGGGCTCAGAGAGTTGTATTGAGCCATCAGGCTTTGCGTTACGAAACCAAGGACGAGTGGTGGGGTTGAACTTACTCTCTGCTTGTCGAGTACTGATCACTTGATGTGCGCCATCAAGATAGGTAATAAAGTTTTCACCGTCTAGATTGGTGCTGCTGACCATCATGGTCGCTTTAGCGGGCGCGCTGTTTTCGGCTCTCTGTTTATTGGTGCTTAATGGACGAAAGATTCTGAAGTCACCATCTTCAGAACCATAAAATAGAGCGACCAAATTGGTGTTTTGCTTGAAGATGATATCGACCGAAGCAAGCCAAGAGTCTTTTTCGACAGCGGAAGCTTGATGAGCAACAAACGGGCTCACCGCCATCACATTTAAGGTTGTGATAACAGGGGCAATGGCTTGTTTAAATACTGATTCCAGTTTGTCGCGGTGCTCATTACTGATCTCGCGCACTGTGCCTAGCAGCAGCTCTTGGGAGTGCCGATAACTAATCGAAATCAATACCGCACCGACAAGTGTTGTCAAAATTAGGAAAAGGCTAGTGATGTGGATACTCAGCGGATATCGTCTTCTTCTCATCTAACACTCCAGTTTGTAGGCTGGTTTAAGTATTGACGAACTTGGGTAGGTTGCAAAAAATTGGCGCAATTACCGAGTGTGTGCGGTTCGACTTAGATAAGACCAAGCGCTGGCTGGCTCTGGTTAGCCACGTATTCCCGTGTCGTGTAAATGAACCAGTAATAAACCTTTATGTTTGGGTGCTAATTGTCACTTTCAGCTGATAAACTGGCCGAATTGTTGCCATTAGGCATTCATTTTCTGAAGTATTCTTTTCCTGAAAGAGATTCAGAGTTACTTTCTGAAAAACGTATTTTGACCGAGCGAAGAGGGCATTGATTCATGGAACTCAAAGTAGATACTCACACCCACACATACGCAAGTGGTCATGCTTACAGCACATTGATCGAAAACGCCAAGTCGGCAAAGCAAAATGGTTTAGCCATGTTTTGTACTACTGATCATTCAGAATCAATGCCGGGCGCGCCACACTATTGGTTCTTCAGCAATCAGCGTGTGCTCCCTCGTTTTATTGAAGATGTCGCAATTATTCGAGGTGTTGAGTCAAACATCATGAACACACAGGGTGAAATCGACATTCATCCGAGTGTGGATAAGAACTTGGATTGGGTGATCGCGAGTTTTCATGAGCCAGTATTTCGCCCATCGGATGTCGCTACCCATACAGAAGCATTGTTGAATGTGATTAAGGGCGGTCGAATTGATGCGCTTGGTCACTTAGGCAATCCTAATTTTGATTTCGATTTCGAAGCCGTTATTCAATGTGCGGTTGAGAACAACGTGGCGATTGAGATCAACAACACCACACTCAAAGGCAATAGCCGAGTTGGCAGTGTTGGCCGCTGCTATGAGATTGCAAGAATAGCGAAAGCGAAGGGTGCATTTATTACAACAGGCAGCGATGCGCATTTCTGTTTAGATGTCGGTGGCTTAGACTTAGTCGCAGCATTGTTAGATGAAGTGGGCGTAGATTCGAGTAAAGTGATTACCCATTCGCCAAAGCAGTTCCTAGCCTTTTTGGCCTTGCGCGGTCGTAATGAAATCCCAGAATATTCAGATCTTGTTTAAGAGAATGTCGGCGGGTTTGCATTTCGACACAATCAATTTTTGTGCCTGAAAGATTTTTGTATACACTAGCCGAAAATAATAAAGTCGAAGTGCCACAGTAATGACGGCTCTAACTTCAAAGACACCGCTTCACTTGGAGAAACAATGAAAACTCGCTCAATCCTTTTATCTGGCTTAATCGCTGCTTCAGTATTGTCTGGCAACGCATTTGCTAATGTAGACCTTAAGAAAAACATGCAAGAAATGAAGCTTGCGTTCAAACAAGCGGCAGAAGCTCAAAGCATTGAAGAGATGCAAAAGCCTATCGTTCGTTTAGATACGCTAGTGGCAGAGCTGAAAACGGGTGTTTACCCAGTCGAGAAAGAAGACAACTTCATGGAAGGCTTCAAAAAGATCAGTGCATCACTAGATAGCATTGAGCAGAAGCTAGACCAAGGTGACTTAGCGTCGGCACAGCAAGAACTTCGTACTATCGACGGCCTTCGTGAAGAGTACCATGAGAAGCGTAACCCAAGCATCTGGAGCAAGATCTTCGGTTAATTCGTTAATCATGAACGTTTGCTAGATAGGTAACAAAGAGCAAACCTCAAGATTCGATTTCTAAAACGCCGCCTTACATTACCCTCTTTCGAGGAAGGTGTAAGGCGGCGTTTTTATTGTCTCTTTTGTCGAAAGCCTGCTGCAAAGAGATGAGTATTACTTTCTTAGTTTTAGTGTTGTAACCAGTATTTAACGAAAAAGAGTGTGCGTTAGCTTCAATTTTTTAACTTGCTGTTAATCTTTACGTTTACCTATATTCCAAGTCCCTCATAATAAGGGAAATTTATAAAGACTTGGAATAATGCGCCGAACCTCGTTCAACTTCTTCATGTTACTTGCAACAGCATTAAGCTGGGCGCTAGTGACATTAATGCCTGTTATCAATGCTCATGGTAATAGTGCGGGAGTATGGGCGTCGTTATGTACGGTCAATGGCTTTGAATTGGTTCAAATCGAAGAAGGCGAACCTAATACTCATAAAGGAAAGCCGTGTCCGTTTAGCCATTTTTCCACGTTTCACCAAGATGAACTTCCCACTACACTACTGACAACTCGACTGAGTTCTATTGTCTCCGACAGCTACGCTTTTTTGGCTCTAAGCGAACGCTACACGAGGCAAGCCCCGCGCGGCCCTCCCTTTGTTATTGCTTAAACCTAACCCATTAAAATAATTAAAAAATAAAGTATTAAGTAAAGTTAAACATGCTCAGATTACTTTCTGATTTTTCAGAAGGTATGTTTGCGTGTGTCAAAGGAAATTATAATGTTGAGAAATGAATCTCAAACCCCTGCGAAAGCACAAGCAACTTCGCAGTCTAAAAGCAGTGCAACAACCGGTTCGGAAACCAATATAGAAAGCAAAGACCGCAATAAAACCCTCTATTTCCTCACATGGCGCTGGCACTTCTATGCTGGGCTATTTGTTATCCCGTTTATGTTAATGCTGAGCATTACAGGTTTGGTGATGCTGTTTGATGATGAAATCGAATTGACTTTCCACCACGAAGCCCTAGAGATTGTTGCATCGGGCGAGCCGATTAAAGTGTCACAACAGTTAGCTGCAGTACAACTTCAATACCCACAAGGTTCGGTTACCCAGTTTGTTCCGAGCAAAGCTCCTGATCTGGCTAACCGCTTTTCGGTAGCACTTGTAGACGGCACATCGGTCTTCGCCACGGTAAATCAATATACGGGCGAAGTGGTCGGAGAGATTCCGCGTAGCGACAGCCTGTACCAACTCGCGAATGACATTCACGGCACTTTGTTGATTGGTGATTGGGGTGATTATCTAATTGAAGTCGCAATAAGCTTGTCTATTCTGTTGCTCATCAGTGGTATTTACTTATGGTTACCTAGAGATAACGCGAGCCGCGCTGGTTTTCTTAAGCTTCGATTTGGTTCAGGAACGCGTATTTTAATGCGTGATCTGCATGCGAACATTGGAGGTGTGTTATCGCTCGTTCTGTTGTTGTTTATTCTGTCTGGATTGGCATGGACAGGTTTTTGGGGCGGTAAGCTTGTTCAAGTATGGAGCACTTTCCCTGCTCAAATGTGGGACGATATTCCGTTGTCTGATAAGACGCACGCTTCCCTCAACCATGGCTCAGAAGAAGAGCTACCTTGGAACTTGGAGCAAACACTATTGCCTTTGTCTCAAGATAAGCCAGCAGAACACGTTCATCATGTGGAAGAGGCGACGGAACCTCATGATCACTCTAAGATGGGTGAAGACCACTCTCAGCATGTGTTGTCAGCTAGCAGTTTCGAGATTGATGATGTGATAGCAAAAGCTCAATCTCTTGGTTTTACGCAATATAAAGTCAATTTTCCGCGCTCAGAAACGGGCGTTTACACCGTGGCTGCCAATACCATGGGCGGTGACATTATCGATCCAACCCAAGATCGCACAACTCACCTCGACCAATATTCAGGGCGCATTCTAGGAGAGGTGACGTGGCAAGATTACAATTTATTCGCCAAAACCTTAGCCGTCGGTATTTCTCTGCACCAAGGTGACATCAGCATCATCAACAAGCTTCTAAACGCGTTGTTCTGCATTGCGTTTGTCGTTGTGTCGGTGACTGGTGGAGTCATGTGGTGGATGCGCAGACCTTCAGGCCAAAGAAAGCTGGGAGCGCCACCGAAGTTTAGTGATGCAGGCTTATGGAAAGCAGGCTTGGTGACTGTGGTTGTTATTTCGGTACTGTTTCCACTCGCGGGTGCAACGATTGTGACTGCAATGCTATTGGATTGGTTACTGTTTTCACGCGTTGAAAAATTCAAGACCGTGTTGAGTTAATTGACATGCAAACGGACTTTCTCTACTTGAGAAGGTCCGTTTTATTAATCAGATGAGCTCTTCTTCTGTGAGGAAGACTTTAGACTAGATACCGCTCTAGATCTGATAAAGCTTTAGATCTGATAAAGCTCAAGCGGCAGGCCGTCTGGGTCTGCGAAAAACGTAAATGATTTCCCCGTAAATTCATCAACTCGAATCGGTTCGACTTCAATGCCTTGTTCTTCCAAATAGCTTTTGATTTGTTGAACGTCATCAACACAAAAAGCTAAGTGTCTTAGCCCTTGAGCTTCAGGAAAGCTAGGCCTTTCTGGCGCGTTAGGGAAGCTGAATAGTTCTATTTGAGCACCATTAGGTAGCGCTAAATCAAGTTTGTACGACTGGCGAGCCTCACGATAGTTTTCGGCAATTATCTCAAGTTTCAAAATCTCAGTGTAAAAGTGTTTCGACGCGTCGTAGTTTGAACAGATTATGGCCGCGTGGTGTATTCCTTTCAGCATCAGTTTATTTCTCCTGCCAACTTGTCACCTAAGTGCTTCATGGCGTAATCAATGAATACACGCAGTCGTGCGGGCATATACTTGGTTTGAGCAAATTGCATCGCGATAGCACCATGGTAGTTACTCTTGATGGTCCAATCTTCCAACACTTGTACCACGGAGCCTTCAGCCAACGCATCTTGAATCACGAAGTCATGGAAAATACCTACACCTAGACGTTCTTTCACACCTTTTAGTCGCATTTGCGAATGGTTAACTGCGTAACGCCCACTGACGGGTACCGTGTGAAATTCATCATCTTTAAGAAAATCCCAAATGTGATCTTTGTCTGTCTCTGCAAGATACAAACAGTCGTGTTCAGACAGCTCGGTAGGGTGGTGAGGAATCCCCTTGGCATCTAAATAGTCAGGGCTTGCACACAACACGAGGTTTGTTTTTCCTAACTCTTTCAATACTAAGCTTTCGTCGGGCTTATCAGTCAGGCGGAAAGCAATGTCGATGCCTTGACGTAAAATATCGATGTCGCCGTCAGCCGCTCTCAATTTAAGTTGGATTTCTGGATACTGATTTAAGAATGGTACAACGAAAGGCTGCAATACCGAATTCAAGAAGGCTTCAGGCGCCGCTACCGTTATCGAGCCTGCAGGTTCGGTATGGTCGGAGGTAGACAGTTCAACGGCTTGTTGCGCTGCGTTGATCATCACCACACTCTGATCATAAACCAATTGACCCGCTTGCGTAATGATAAGGGTACGAGTGGTACGCTCAAACAGTTTCACCGATAGCGCTTTTTCCAAGCGGGTGATGAGCTTACTCAAGGCTGACGGTGTCACGCCTAACTGTTTTGCTGCAGCCGTAAAACTACCTTCGTTAACCACCAAAATGAACGAGGCGAGGTCCGGAAGCAGGGCGATGAGTTTTGGGTTAATCATAAGTATCCAATAGGCTAGTTTCAACGATGAACTTAATGGCAATTGTGAGCTATTTACTCTGATTTGTGAATCAATTTCATTAATTAACTGACTTAATAAAGCGATGTTGAAAGCGCCATTTATTAACGAGCGTAAGTGAACTACACTGATAAAAAAGCTAGGTAAGTGACCGATGAATAAAGAGAATTTTCCAGAAGAGTTAAAACGACTTCGCGAAGCAGCATCCATTTCTCAGGAAGAATTCGCAGAGTTGTTGTCCCATTCTCATCGGGCATTCTCTGGTGTGAATCAGGTAATGGTGAGCCAGTGGGAAAGGGCAAAAACAGTACCGAGTTTTGTGCGCCGTCTGGGTATCGCAAGCTTCTTTCAGCTAGATTACGACTTTTCCGTTGAAGAAATGGTGCAAGTGAAAGCTGCCACTAAGAATGTGGAGCGTCCATTCAGTGTTGATATTGGTTATGACTATGAGGTGACGAGTGTTGAGTCATATAGCATGGGGACACTTCCAGCGAAAAGACTCAAATCGATTCAAATCATGCATCAAAAAACCTATGGCAAAGATTTTATCGAGGTTTCTAAACATCTAGGCGTAATAAAAGAAGATATGCAGGTACTGTGTTTTCTTTTTGAGGGCGTCATTATTGGGCATGTGGTGTATGACGGGTTAAGTAAGATGCTTTGCAGTGTTGGTGCCGTTAGTATTGTTATTCGTCGTAAGATCTTCGATATCACGATCTTAAGCAGAAAAAGAAAAGCGTCGAGTTTGTCTTAAATTAACCTTGCTTGAGTACTCACTTTTACATGACAAGTCTAAGATCGGTCAAAGGCAGTGGTTTGAATATAGAAAGCCCTGATAGCTATCAAAACCTAGCTGGTGGACGAGCTGATGTGTATCCGTATCTTCAACACCTTCTGCCACGGTTTCGATTCCAGACTCTTTGCAGTACGCCAACGTGCGCTTCACCAAGTCCGAACGTGCTGGTTCTGCGCTATTCACGATTGACTTATCAAACTTCACTTCATCAACATTAAGGCTCATCACCTTATTCATATCTGAATGGCCAATGCCAAAGTCGTCGATTGAGGTTTTAATGCCAAGAGATTGAAAGCGTTTTATCTGCTCACAAAGTTGGTCATCCAACTGATCGTTTTCGCTCAGTTCAAAAGTAAGCTGCTTTGCTTTGAACGACGTATTCCAAAGTAATTCGCGAACCTTTTCCACGTTATCAGGGTTAGCCAACACCTTCTTGCTGATATTAACTGCCAAGTTCAAGTGAGATGAGAGAGATTTTACCTCTGTCAGTGATTGCTCAAGAACACTAAAGAAAATCTCTTCTTCATAACCCAATCAAATGCACGATCAATAAACACACCTGGAGAGAAAATCCCTTCTTCTGGAATATCTAAACGAAACAGCGCTTCAACACCAGTCACTTTCTCGATACTAGGTTCAACCTTTGGCTGATAAAAGCAGGTGTGCCAGTCGTTTTCGAAGGCTTCTTGAATGATGTGGTCTGATAGGTTCACTTGTTTGGTTTCTCTTCTCATCGTGTTTCATTTGTATAGCGGCGTTGCTGGTGCGCATTCTGAGAGAAGCGGGCATTCATCACTATATCGTTTTGAGATGAAAAATTGAGATTTGATATGAATTCAGGGTGAGTAACATATTTTTTGTTATTCTTCTTCATATCAATTAGCTGGATATTACTGGTGTGAAAAGTGTGGTCTTAGGTCAAGAGTAACTGGCATCACATTTTTTTGTAACTGGAGGGATTATTTACAAAGTTGGTCATGTTACACTTGCCCGGTTATAGGAGAGCAACCCATTTATGAAAAATTACAGTGACATATTAGCTTTAATAGTTGATGACTCCCCAGTGATCTTGTCGAGTATTCGAAGAATGCTGATTAGCTTAGGTTTGAATGATAAGAATATTTATCATGCAAAAGATCCTAAAGCTGCTATCTGGCACTGTAAAAAAATGGGTTTTGACCTGATTATTTGCGATTATAATTTTTATACACGCCTCAATGGCAAACAAGTCTTTGAAGAGCTTCAACACTACAGTTTAATAAAACCAAAAAGTAGTTTTATAGTGATAACTGGCGAATCATTATCAAAAATTGTTCGTTCTATTATTGAGCTCTCTCCTGATGAATATATTTTAAAACCTTTTAATTCAGCTTATTTTACTAATAAGATCCGAAGGTCTCTAGCAAGAAAATCTGCTTTATATCAGCTTTACCAAGCAAAAAATCAGAAAGATTATACTCGCGGTCTTAATTTATGTGATGAACTGGAGTTTGAACACCCTCAATACCATTTTCTAATTCAAAAGTTTAGAGGAGAGTTCTACGCATTGTTAAATATGTTTAATGAAGCGAAAGAGCTATATGACTCAATTATTGTTGAAAAAGACGTTGAGTGGGCAAATGCTGGCTTAGCTGATAGCTTAATAGAGCTAGGTGAGTTTGCTAGAGCACAATCTATTGTTGAAAAAATGCTAGCAAAGGTACCGAATTCGACGCAAGCGATGACGCTAAATGCAAAATATGACATTTATAATGGTGATATACCTAAAGCAATAAAGCAGTTTACTATTATTTCTGAGTTGACCCCTGGTAACCCTGAACGTGAGTTGGTTATTGCAAACTTATGTGTATCTCAGGGGGACTATAGAAGTGCTGCTGCCAGGTTTATGATGTATTACGAACTTAACATCGACACGTATCGCGATAGTTTAGAGGCTCGTTATAATTATATTCGATGCATTCTTTTTATTCATGACTCGATTCAGCAAAATCGTTCATTAGTTAACGAAGAAGAAGTTGAAGAAGATCCAAAAAAATTAAAAATTGAAGCTTTAAATGAGTTTAGGCAAATATCCTTATTAAAGGAAAAAAAATACAACCGAAGTGATGATATGCAAGATAAAGTTGTAAATTATGATATTGAACAAGAGCTTTTGATGTGCCATTTCTCTATTGTTGAGGGGAAGCTTAGGGAAGCGATTTCTATATTAAAGCATATTTACTCGTGTAACTTAGTGGAAGGGTTTTATAATAAGTATCATTTCTTATATCTCTTGAGTTTGCTTTCCTTTAATAAAGAATTTAAGGAGTATGTACATTCCATAAGAGCGGATATGAATGAAAGCCAGTTGAGTCCAATGTTACTTAAATCTCAAGTAGAGTTGATGAAATCTTTGACAAGTAATCATGCAACTCAGACTGATGTGGTCAATGAAAAGCTTGAGAATGCGAGTATATATCAAGGCTCTAATCAAATTATCGACGCATTAGACGAGCTAGTGGACATTCGTTCGAGAAATATTTACATTCGAGAAGTCAATATGCAACTTATTCAGTTGTTGTCTTCAGGTTGGCCTTCTAATTATTCTGCACGGGACGTAAAAGCTCTGTTGAAAAGCTGTTTTAAAGTCTGTAAAGAACTTTATAAACCAATAGAGCTAAAGCAACTTGGGATATTAGATAACATTGCTTTAGCTGAAAGTAGAGTTGCAAAATTTTCTTAAGTTGTGGCGGTTATTTATGACGAGCACCGTCTACTTTGAAGTGGTTAGGAAGTTCGTTTAATGGGATAGGCGCACCAGTAAAATAGCCTTGGCATAGGCTAAAGCCCTGTTGACGTAAAATATGCCAAGTAGCACTGTTTTCTACACCTTCAACAACAGTATTCATACCCATGGTGTCTGCTACCTGGCGTAACATTTTTACTAGAACTTGATGCTTAGGGTTTGTTGCTAGATCAGAAACAAAGCTTCTATCAATTTTCATTTCTGTAAAAGGAAGCTTGAGAAGTTTATCTAATGAGGCATACCCTGTTCCAAAATCATCAATCGATAATTTGAAACCATGTACTCTTAGCCGAGCTAGCGTTGAAAGTGCAACAGGTCGGTTACGATAAGCTTGAGACTCAGTTAATTCCAAAGTTAAGTACTCATGCGGAAAATTGAACGCTTTGCATGCTTCAATGATTTTGTCGCAGATATTTGGTATTGCAAGGTTTTCTTGCGTCATGTTGACCGATACAGAAATATCGAAAGGGCAAGTCGAAATATCACAAAGTGCTCGATTAAGGACGACAAAGAATAGTTGATCCATCATGTTGCATTCTTCGATAGTGTCCATAAATGAAATAGGGCTGAGAATTCCCAGTGTCGGATGTTTAACGCGTGCTAGTGCTTCTACTGAAACAAGCTGCTGATTATCAAAGCGAACTTTTGGTTGGTAATAATTGATAACCTGACTGTTTTGAAAAGCGTCATGTAGATCATGTGCCGACAGGCTATCAGGTGGTTGGTTTTGCCATGTTTGTTCAACACTTTGTGTGAACTTAAGTAGTTCATTTGCTAAGTTAGACTTTAGATCTTTCTTTTTTAGGAGGGACGAGTAGTTGAACTCTAAAAGTGAGCTGATATTTAATGTTAAATCGCAAATATCATCTTCCGCAGAGCTAACAATCACAACACCTAACTCTTTGGTGATTTCAGATATTTCAAGTAATAACTTGATACCGTCCATATTAGGCATGTTAATGTCACAGAATGCCAAGTCGATACTACTGTTTTTCATGAGAGCTAGCGCTTCTATGCCGTCTTGAGCAACATATACATGTTCAACGCCTAACAGACTAAGTTCGATCTTTAATCGAGTGCTCTGAATAAGGTCATCTTCAACGATCATTACTTTCAAGTTATGCTGCATTATTCGATGCCCTCGAGTAGATCTTTTACTTCTTCAACGATTTCGTTCATTTTCTTGGTCAGCATACACTTTTGGCTTACAATTTTTTGAGGATCGAGCTCGTTTTGTAGCTCTCGAGCTAGAGTTGCAATCTCAGTTAGACCTAACATGTTCGCCGTGCCTTTTATTTTATGAGCCAGCGCCCTCAGATCTACATCACTTTTGTCCAAGCTTTCAATGTCTAATGACATTGATTGAATAATGACACTATAAATATCTCGTTTATTTTCATTACTGTAATCCGAGAAATTGCTCTCGATTTCACTCTCAGGCTCTGACGTTGAGAGAGGTTCGGATTTCACTAGAAACTTAGATATGTTGTCATAGATTGCCTTTGAATCGATCGGTTTTGAGATTAATGCGTCAAAGTACTCAAAATTATCTAAGGTGTAGTTGGATTCTCCAGTACATCCAACAATATTCGCGTAGCCATACAGCCCGATGTTTGTTTTAACTTCTCTTGCTAAACTGTGGCCATCGAGATTTGGCATGTGAATATCTGTGAGGATTAGATCGTACGCACCTTTGCGCTCTTTTAGTTGTGTTAACGCGTGCTGTCCATCATTTGAAACGTCGCTAGAAAGCCCTAGGTCTTTTAATTGATTCTTTAATAAGCATTGATTAATCAGGTCATCTTCAACAATTAATACGTGCCCAATTAGTGTCTCCATCATTTTTTCCTCTGAGAGCTGAGTTGAAGGGGATTTTTGATTATCATTTAATGGCATCAGATCTGAAATAAGTTGATTTAGTTTTAAGTTCAATTCAATCAATGACTCTTGTTCTAACTTTTCTTCATGAGAAACACATGCTTGGTAGAGTGTTGTAGCACCTAGGTTGCCTGCTGTTCCTTTTAATTGATGTACTTTTTGGTGTTCATTGGCTTCAATACTAGTACCACGGTATTGTTCTATGAAGGCGCTTAATAGCTTGAGGTACAGTGCTGTGTTCCCGGCCGTGATTTTTAGGCCAGCTTCTAAATCAATAGTGGAAACTTTGCTTAGCCAGTTCGGGATTGGAGCGACAGGTTTGTCAGCAACCACCTCACCAGCGTCGTTAGTTTCTACAATCTGGTTTGTGAACCATTTTAGCATTTTTCTATACATGTCTTGGGTGTCGATAGGTTTTCCTATGATGTCATTCATACCTGACTCTATTGCTTTATCAATATCTGCAGACATAATGTTCGCAGTCATAGCGATAATCGGTAAAGAAAGTCCTAATTCCTGACGAATCATTTGAGTTGCTTGATAGCCATCTATCTGGGGGAGTTGGCAGTCCATGAGAATACCATCGTATTTTTGTTGACTCAGTTGATGTATAGCTTTCTCACCATCGGAGCAAACATCCAAGCGGGTGACACCTTTAAGTAGAGCTTTTACGAGCTCTTGGTTAATAAAGTTGTCTTCCACTAATAATATATGCTTGTTTTTTAAAGGTTTTAAATTCAACTTCGGAACATCAGCTTGATTTTCTTGGTTATCGAGTATCTCTGGAGCAATATCAAGGATGATCTCAAATGAGAATTGACTACCTTTACCTTGATCGCTTTTAACTGTTAAGCGACCTCCCATGAGTTCAACAAGTTGTTTACTGATAATTAAACCGAGACCAGTGCCTCCATACATACGACTCGTAGATTCGTCTACCTGGATAAAAGGTTTGAATAGCTTATCTATATCTTCACCTGATATTCCGATTCCTGTATCTATAATTTCAAAACTGAGTTTTGTTTTATTTTTGTTTACATTATCACATGAAATTAATAAGTTGATCTCACCTTTTTCAGTAAATTTGATCGCATTGCCTACTATGTTTAATAGAATTTGGTTTAATCTTAATGAGTCACCTAAGACATAATTTGGAATGTCATTACTATAACTTAGTTTTAAATTTAAACCCTTCTCATTCGCAATGATAAACATCATCTCGTAGAATTCGTCAATCAATGAAGGCAGCGAAAATATTTTATTTTTTATATTAAATGAACCTGATTCAATTTTTGATGTATCTAAAATATCGTTGACTATCTTCAATAGAGATCTAGAGGCGTTATTAACATTTTTTATATATTTATTTTTATCGATATCGATGTCAGTATTCGTTGCTAATTGACTCATACCAATTATTGCATTTAAAGGCGTTCGGATTTCATGGCTCATATTAGCAAGGAATTGAGACTTTATTTTTGTAGATGATATAGCCTCATCTCTAGCAATTGTTGCCTCGTGTGTAAGCCTTACTAAACTCTTTAATGAATGGTAAATCAAGTACGCTAACATAACCATACCAATGAAAAACAACAACGTTAGTAGCGTAATGAGATAAGAGGTCAGCTTTAAATCACTCACACTATTAATTCTTTCGTCACGAATAGAAAGTATGATTGCTTCGGCTTCTAAAACGGATGGAGTAGCTTCTTTAGAATTTTTAATCAATGCATAGTTATTCTTGTTTAATTTAGTAAATATATCAATGTAGAAATCAGTGTCTTCTGATAATTTTGATAGATAATATGATTTATCTTTGTTTTTTATAAGAGGTATTAGCTCTTCTAAATTGGATTTTATGTTTTTAAGAATACCAATAGCTTCATTTAATTGCTGAGTGTCTCCCTATCTGGCAGGGTAGATGTCACTGTTAAAATTTAACCAGTTTGGGCGATAAA
>NZ_JBFSUV010000034.1:53946-59587 GCF_041467515.1 Vibrio sp. 10N.247.311.12 | reverse complement strand
CATATCACTTACTACCGTTTTTGTTTTTAGTTCCCGCTAATCCGCGATGAACCTTAAAAAAGGGCCTTTCGGCCCTTTTTGTTATTCATGAATTAAGAGTTTGGTAGGTTAATCATTAGTGAATTCACTAAATTCGTCAATTCATCACCGGAATAAACACCGGAAGAATCGACGTCAAAACCACTAAGATTACTTGCTTGGCCCTGTAATACTATAGTTTGAGAACCTTGATCATTAGTAATGGTTAACTCTAGGTCTTGGTTATTATCGCTAATCTTAGCTGACAAATGTTCAAGAACATCATCCATTGTATTTTCATCATGAAGGAGTTCAGACAAATCAATACGGTCACTGCCCACTTCAAAGTCAGTAATAACGTCTCGATAGTTGTTCAAAGGTTCATCAACCCACTTGAAGATATCATCACCGTCGCCACCAGTTAGAATGTCATCACCTAAGCCACCGATTAAGATATCGCTACCGTCGCCACCGAGTAAGATATCATCGCCCGCAGCCCCTAGTAGTACATCATTACCAGCATGACCTAAGATAATGTCATCTTGTTCAGTACCCTGGAACTGATCATCACCTGTCGATGCGTTAAACGAAGAAGTAGGTGCAACATTCACCTCACCGCTAGGGCTTAGATTTAATGTAATAAGTTGCTGTGACTGAGCGCCTTGACTATCTTCTACAGTTACAAGGATTTCAAATGCAACCGCTTTACCGGTGTCACTTGCTGTGCTGTCACTTGATGGTTGGAAATAGTATGAACCATCTTGTGCAACTCGAAATTCTCCGTAACCAATATCAACAACCAGTTCATTCCCAACACTGTCTTTGGTAAATGTTAGACCTGTTGGCAGGTTAATGGTGTTTCCATCAGTATCGACTTTCTGAATCACTGACGCTTTGCTCTCATCAATCATTACTGCTACTGCATCTAGGCCAGATAGAGATAGCAACAACGAACCAGCAATACCGATTGTTGGACGAAGTTTTGGTAATTCCGTTGTGATTAGAGAGTCTGGTATATAAACAACTTTACCATTGTTACCAGCGACTTCTTTAAGACCACTCTCAGGCACATTATCTGAGCTACCGACTCCAACGGCAGTCACATCTTTATCGGCAATAAAGCTGTCCCAATCGCTGTTGGTATCACTGTCCCAATCGCCATTGTCTAGACCGTCACTTAAGAAGTAAACAACGTCATTGGTATCGTCAGATGACAAATTTGAAACTGGGTTAGTATTGTAACCAGCGATTGCTGCCTCTACGCCATCTTCATAATCCGTTCCGCCTTGCGCATCGAAGATACCGTTATAATTTCTCTCATCTACTTTTTCTTGAGCGGTGGTAAGAATAGCTATAGCTTCAGCTACTGTCTTCCAACCAGTATTCGTCGCTCCAGAATCAAAGTCTATTAACTGTACCAGAACATCTTCACTGCCTTCTTGATCAGCCACGTTTTGCAAGAGATTAATTGACGCTTGCAATACGTACTCAATTCTCATATCGCTTAGACCACTCGGAGTACTTGCCATACTTCCAGAAGAATCAATAATCAGAGTAATGACTGTTGTTGGTACGCTCCCGCCTTGATCTGCCATGATATCGTTAGTTTCAGCAACATTAACACTAGTACTCGCTGTTGAAACATTTTCATTCACATCTACAGCAACGACTTCAACATCAACATCTAACTGTTCACCTGAACTATCTCTTACTGCAAGATTGTCATAGCTAATATGCTGTGTAGTGTCACCTTCAATATCAATGACCCAGACAGATTCATCACCAACGGTTACGAAACCACCAAGAACATTACCAGTATCTTTATCAATAATTTCTGCAGAATCTGGTAACCCGGAAATTCTAACTTCGTCTAGGTACTCACTTCCGTCTGTATCTGCTACCGAAGCTGTTACTGTAAAGCCAACATCTTGAAGCACATTGAATGTTCCGTCTTCATTAAGTTCAACAATAGCATCTGCAAAAATTAAACGTTCAATTTGATACAGTTTATCACCAGTACTACCCCATTCAGGAGTATCACGGTTCAAACTATCCACGATAGTCCAATCATGTTGTGTCGTCGTGTCACCAACAAAAGTTAAATTGTATTCAGAAAAATCACCTTCATATACTGCAGTATCAATAGCACTTTCAGCATCCAATGAACCAGTACCACCAGAAAGATGATCATCACCATCACGGCCAACAAAAATATCAGAACCTGTACCTCCTGGGTTTGTATTAGCATCTCCAATCAAACTATCACCAGAGCTTACATCAGAACCAACGATTAAATCATTTCCTACAGTCCCCGTTGTTTGACCATACTGATTCATTACAGTATGACCAAGTTCAGCATAATCACTTTCAGTAAAACTGGTGTTAGCATCAGCATTAACAAGCTTAGTATGCAATGCATCACTAATCACAACATTTGAAGTATCACCAAATACCGCAGTAACATTAGGCTTATCAGCCACGGCATTCACAACAAGTGTAGCTGTACCTTCGCTCGACTTAGCTCCATCAGAAACAGTCACAGTAAACGGTACGCTATCGAAATGTTTATCCAAAGCTGGTGTGAACTCTGCAGAGGTCACTTGCCCTTCTGAATCTATTACAAGCTGAACCGAACCATATGATGGGTCAACCTTGACATCTGTAATAAATGTCTGGTCTCCATCAGCATCAGTAATATCGAGCTTATCCAGAGACAAACTAACCACCTGATCTTCATTAGAAGCATCAAACTGAGAGTCATTCAAGACTGGTGCTTTATTTGTTGAATCCTGTGTACTTGAAGTTGAAATGGTTATAACACCAGTATCAGTTCCTTTGTCACTATCTGTAGCTTCATAAGTGATTTTTTCAGAAACAATCGCATCTACAACTTCAACACCTTGCAATGTGATATTAGAGTTCGATCCATTTGATTGGTCCCCATTAACTGTGTATACACGAATCTCATCAAACCCACCACCAAGCTGTATATTTGCAGTGAATTCACCGCTTCCATCATAAACGGCAGAATTAGTATCATCATCAAAGATGTAAGGGTCATTACCTACCTGAACACCATCTTTAAATAAGATAACTTGTATTTCAGCATCAGCAGAATTGTTGTCGGCATAGTGAGCCCATACACTACCAAAATCGATATTAACCTCAGTTACTGTTACCTCAGTGGCGTTAGAATCACCAACTTGAGTAAAGTCTATCGAGATATAATCTTTAGTTGAAACATCAAGCTCTTTGTCACCTACACCTAATCCTGACTCATTAGCCGCACTATCATAATGCAATGTTTCAGCTGTTAAATTGCTAGATGAGTCAGGTCTATCTCCATCGAAGCGACCACCAGAAATGATTACACCACTATCTAATGTATAAGATGTTTTGGAACCATTTATATTGTTAAAATCTTCTGATGCATCAAAAGAGAGATCGGAATTAACAGTTTCATCCAGCACATATTCGATTTGTGAATCTTCACTTAGAACTGTGTTTTCATTAACCAATGTACGAATATCACCATCAACCACATATAAAGAACCAAACTCAGGAAGATCAATAATCGAAAGTTGTACATCTTTATTATCAGTACTGCTTAAATCATCTTCAGCATCAATTACGTGAGAATCGAACGTGAACTGTACTGACTGCTCTGTACCTAATTCAATACTAAAGCTAGAAGCACTAGGATCGATATTGGTAGATAACGCATCTGTCCCAACAAACTGAGTACCTGATGGTTGATCTTGATATGTTAACTCAGCAGAAACATTCAGTTCACCATCTACAACCGTGTCCATATCTACATCAAATGATAAAGACCCAGAATTTATATCAGCTTGAGTAAGAACTTTAGTCTCAGTCAGTTGCCCTTCGACTTGAACCGTCAAGGTAGCACCGACTTCAACACCAACAGGTAACAATACACTGTATGAAACCATAGTTCGGTCACTGTTAATAATATCGTCTTCATCTTTTACGATAACGACCGAAGGAGCAAATAGCTCTTCAACAGTTTTTCCGCCATCAGTAAAATTAAAGTTTTCAAACTCAATGAAAGTATTCACATCACCATTATTTTCAGTGATTGACACTGAACCATCAGCATTAAGTGTCACTGAAGCCGAGTCCAAAGAGAAATCAAACACAGCAGTATCTGTACCATCTCCACCATCAACAACTAATCTGTTATCAATGTCATCTACAGTGGCATTGAATTGATCATCTCCCCCACCAAGTAAGACGAAGTCATCTGTAGTTTCTTGCTGTGCTGGGTCAAAATCGCCATGGTAGTAATGTACGGTATTCGATGATTCACTAGTGTTACCGTAATTATCAACTTGTTTGGCTGTAAAGAATTCGTTGTCATTAACAGACGTAGAAACCAGGTTCGATATATCAGTGGTCCAGTTACCATTACTGTCGACTGTAATCGGAGTTACATTCACCTGATTACTGTCTTCATCGAATAGTAATATTGTTAAGCCAGGCTCACCAGTACCATGCAATGTAACTTCAGAATAATCACTAGCTGCAGAATCATCTGAGATATTTGTAATCACAGGAGATTCCGGAATGTCGGTAAACACAAAATAACGCTCTGTATTAGAAGCAACAAAATCGTTACCAGCATCATCACTTCCAGTCACAGTAGCGGTAAGATCTGCAGGGTTACCCATAATAAGATTCGAACCATGTATGACTAACTTGAACGTATTGTCAGCAAGAACTACCGTCGAACCGATAAGAACTTTGCTATCTCCAACCCCCAAGTAAATATGTACAGTATCCCCTTCACTTGCATCACCAGAAACTTTACCTGTTATCTCTTGATCAGATGAAGCTTCTTCAGCATTAACAATACCATCACCAGTAACTTGATCGATATCTATACCTGCTCCTGCTTCGGTATCGATGATGACTTCAAGCTCGGTCGACGTCGCGCTATTGCCCGCATCGTCCGTCACTTTTACGCTCAAGTCGTAAGTGCCATCCGCCAGGTCGGCGCTCGGCGTGAAGCTCCAAGTGCCGTCTTGCTCTTCGGTCAGCGTGCCTTCTAGGGCAACGCCGTCTTTGAGCACCACGATGCCCGCTGCCACCACATCGTCATCGATGTTGCCCAGCGAGAACGTCGGCGTCTTGTCATTGGTTAGGTTGTCTGTGTCGCTGTCGCCGCTGTCGCTCGACGCCACCAGATCGATGGTCGGTTTGCTGATATCGGTATCAACCTCGTAACCACCGTCTTTGTTGTCACCGCTTGCCTCTGTCGTCGCCGTGAACGGGTTGCCCGCTTCATCGGTGCCACTCACGCTCGCCACGATGGTGCTGTCCGCATCCGCAACTAACTCGCTGCCCGGTACATTGATGCTGTAAGTGCCATCCGCTTTCACCGTGCCTGTGTAATCGGTTGAGTTGCCGTTCACCGTCAACGTCACGGTATCACCAGGTTTGGCGTCACCACCCACGGTACCCGTAATGGTCACGTCACCAGCCGCTTCCGCTGCGTTCACGATGTCGTCGCCTGCGATATCATCATCGATTGTGATGGTCGCCGCCGCTTCGGTATCGATGATGACTTCAAGCTCGGTCGACGTCGCGCTATTGCCCGCAT
>NZ_JBFSUV010000034.1:52585-53847 GCF_041467515.1 Vibrio sp. 10N.247.311.12 | reverse complement strand
CTGTCGCCGCTGTCGCTCGACGCCACCAGATCGATGGTCGGTTTGCTGATATCGGTGTCTAAATCATAAGTTCTAGAAATCGAACTACTAAATTCATTCCCAACCCAATCTTGTCCGGTAACAGTAGCTGTCACTGAATTATCAGCTACAAGATCACTGCCCTGAACATCTACACTCCATGTTTTATCACTTTGGACAACAGTCAGATAAGTCACACCATTTACTACGACTGATACCTGGTCACCAGTATCCGCATCTCTTCCAACAGTACCTTTAACTGAAACGGTACTTTCGCTTTCACTTTGATTGATAACATTGTCGTCAGTGATGGATTCAATAAAGATCGTTCCTCTAGCAGCTAAATCAACTAGATAGAACTCTGTCGAAGTAGCCGAGCCAACATTTCCAGCTTCATTTACTACATCTACCTTCGCATCGACGATGTTATCGCTATCGGAGTTTAGGTCAGACCCATTGACGTCAATGCTATATTTCCCGTCGATTACTTGGCCTGTATACACAACGCCATTGATGGTCAGTGTTACTGTTCCAGAAACGTAATCCTCACCAGTAATAGAACCTGTAATCGTAACCGTCCCTTGAGCTTCAGTTGCGTTAATGACTGAGTCTTCAGTAATCGGATCAATATCTATGTTTACATTAACCGGAGTCGAGTCATAAATATGAGTAGAAGTTCCTGAGCTTGAAACACTGTTTCCTGCGCTATCGGTTGAACTAACAGAAACAGTGAACTCGGTGTCTTCTGCTAGGTCCTCACCATTAACACTTAGTTCCCAAATACCATTCTCTTTTACAACACTAGTATATGTCGCTCCATTGATGACAGCAGTTACGACGTCGTTAGGTTGTATGTCTCCACCGGTAGCAGTACCTGTAACAAAAATTGTTTGCTCTTTTTCAGTCTCAGTAACAACATCATCTGATGTAATGCTATCTACGATCACATTTCCTGATTCAGCCTGTGTATCAAGAGTGAACGTCAGCGTTGAGCTGCCTGAGGTATTACCCGCTGCGTCGGTTTGACGAACGGTGATCGTGTTGTCACCTTCCGTTGGCACGGGTGCGGTTGTCGTCCAGTTTCCATCAACAAGGTATTCCACTGTCGCGCCATCTTCGGTGCCATCGACTGTGAAGCTACCGTCGTTGGTTAAGAAGTCATCCGCCGCTGAGCCAGAGTCCGTATTAAGTGTCAGTGATGGCGCAGCGGGTGCTGTTGTGTCTAACGTAAATGTCAGGGTTGA
>NZ_JBFSUV010000034.1:0-52487 GCF_041467515.1 Vibrio sp. 10N.247.311.12 | reverse complement strand
TTCCCGCTGCATCGGTTTGACGAACGGCGATCGTGTTGTCACCTTCCGTTGGTACTGGAGCCGTTGTCGTCCAGTTTCCATCAACGAGATATTCGACTGTCGCGCCATCTTCGGTGCCACCGACTGTGAAGCTACCGTCGTTGGTTAAGAAGTCATCCGCCGCTGAGCCAGAGTCCGTATCCAGTGTCAGTGTTGGCGCATCTGGAGCTGTTGTGTCAACTATGGTCTCGCTGTCTGTGCCTA
This sequence comes from Vibrio sp. 10N.247.311.12, assembly GCF_041467515.1. Classification (NCBI taxonomy): domain Bacteria; kingdom Pseudomonadati; phylum Pseudomonadota; class Gammaproteobacteria; order Vibrionales; family Vibrionaceae; genus Vibrio; species Vibrio sp. 10N.247.311.12. The sequence goes on along the minus strand of NZ_JBFSUV010000034.1, from coordinate 52,244 downwards.
GGCTATCCGGTTGGTCAACCGAACGGAAAGCATCAAGAAGACTCAAGCTTTGAGTACGAGACATTCCCAGCGCTTCAAAGCCCGTCGTTACAAATTCAGTACCTGGAATGGTTTCTTCACCGTCGCGCTCAATAGTCCCGCTACTTACTAGGCTTGAACCACTTTCACCAGCTGCCGTTGCAAATTCTTCGCCTAGCTCCGTCGGATCCTGACCTTCTTCTAAAGCCGCAAAGATATTTGCAATGTCTTGGTCTAGTTCAACTTCACCGCCATCTTCAGGCGAAAAACGCTTGACTGAAATTGGAGATTCAGAGTTTTCGCTCTGGGATTCAAGAATGACATCCCCCGATTGCAATGGCTGGCCGTCTTCTAGGACTTTAATTGTACCATCTACCGAAATAACAATGCGCTGGCCAAGTGCTAATGCACCGCTCACATTCAATACTGTCATGTCCATATAAACCCCTAAAACCCATTTTCAATCAAAACGTCAAAATAGTGACATTGTATTTATAATATTAGACAAAATATAACACCTAACACCATATAATTCATAGTTATGAATGCATATTTTAACAAGGTCATATACACCATGATGACAATGGTCACACTCATCAATACTTAAAGCGCTCTTAAATTTGATATAAGTTATTGTGCTAACGAAAAATAATTGACATATTAATAGGTGTTCTAAGTGCATTAAAACATCACAATACGCACAGTGATCGGTTAACAAATTTACAACCATTTGCGAGCGCCAGTTGTAGCGATCGTAATTTTTTTGGCGGTTCATCTGAATTTTGTATATCATCGTGCAAAATTAAGACTCAGGTGTGACTCATTTTGGAGAGATGCAAATTGAATAGGATTCAAACGACGACCTTAGGGCTAGCTATAGCAATGACCTTTCCAGCTGCGGCACAAACTCTTGAGCAAGCCGTCGCTTTTACGTTGGAAAGCAATCCTGAAATTAAAAGTGCTTATAATGAGTACGTAAGTAAACGTTACGTTAACGATGCTTCTGGCGGTGCTTATCGTCCAAGTATAGATCTAGATGGTGGGATTGGTTATGAGCATACCGATCTAGTGACCAATACAAATTCAACAGATCTGACGCGTAAAGAAGCGACGATTACTTTGACTCAGTTAATTTGGGATGGAGCAAATACTTCCAACGATATTGATCGTACCGCGGCTGATGCAGAATCTGTTCGTTACCAATTACTCTCCAACGCCCAAGATATCGCTCTCGAGGTCACCAAAGTATACCTTGATGCAGTGAAAGCTTATGAAGTCCTCACCCTGTCTGAAAACAACCTGGCAACACACAAGGATATCTATAGAGATATTCGAAAACGTGTCGAATCTGGCATTGGCTCTACAGCAGATATGTCCCAAGTAGAAGCTCGTATTGCGAAAGCTCATGGTAACTTGCTCGCAGCACAAAATAATTTGTTTGATACGCATACTCAATTTAAACGTATTGTTGGACAGTCACCTTTGGGGTTAGTGTTTCCGCGAGCAGACACTGGAGCAATTCCTTACACCGTAGATGGCGCTCTTGCGAAAGCTTTCAACCAACATCCTGTTATTAAAATTGCACAAGCCGATGTGGACTCCGCTAAATTCCAATATAAACAGTCTAAAAGTTCAAATTATCCGACTGTTTCTTTCGAAGCCGCGCAAACCTGGCGTGATGACGCAGGTGGCAACGAAGGGAGTAGTGACGAATTTTCCGCAATGGTCCGCTTGAGATATAACTTGTATAACGGCGGCGCTGATCAAGACCGCGCTGAAAGTGCTGCTTACCAATTAAATAAGGCCAAAGATCTGCGTGAAAGTACATATCGTAATGTAGAAGAGAGCCTACGCTTGTCATGGAGCGCACTTGATTTAACCGTACAACAGAAAGAGTTCTTATCAGATCACGTAGACTCAGCATCAGATACGGTTATCTCTTACGAGAAGCAATACCGCATCGGTAAACGAACACTTCTCGATTTACTTAACACTGAAAATGAGCTCTTTGAAGCTCGTAAAGGCTATTTAGATGCCAAGTACGATGAACAATATGCTAAATACCGGGTCATGAACGCAACCGGTAATTTACTGACAGGTTTACGTGTCGATATCCCCCAAGAATGGAATGAAAAGGTAGAATATTAATGAAGCTGCTAAAAGCTGTATTTCCACTCTGTCTATTGGTTGCTTCTGCCAACATTTTAGCTGAAACAAACGATGAAGAGTTCGAGTATCGAGCGCTCCCAGAGAGCGTACAAAGTTACGATCTAGAAGACGACGACAATGATGGTGTTATCAACGCCCGTGATTTATGTGTTGATACACAGATTGGCGCTGAAATCGATAATGACGGCTGCGGCTCTTATTTCGAGTCAACGGAACAGAAAGAACTTCACATCTTATTTGCCAACAATTCAACAGAAATCAATCCTGTTTTTCTTGGCCAAATTCGTCAAATGGCCGCGTTTTTAAAGCGGTATGAAAGCACAACCATTCGTCTACAAGGCTACGCGAGTAAAGTCGGAAACGCGGCTCACAACTTAGACTTATCGAAAGAACGAGCATCAAATGTAAGGCGAGCCCTAATAAGTAATGGTATACAACCATCTAGAGTGACAATCGTTGGCTACGGGGATACCGTTTCTAATGAAGAGGGAACCAAAATCAACCATGCGCTCAATAGAAAAGTTGTCGCTTCTGTCGCCGGATTCAAAGGCAACATCAAAGAAGAATGGCATATTTTTACAAAAATTGGAAAGTAACCACTCTTAGTTATGCCTCATCTGAAACGTTATCTTTAGGTAGCGTTTCAGTACGCTTATAATTCCTTAAATAGCATATACCTAAGCCGTCTATAATGTTAATCTTGTCACGTTATCAACATAGAGAATTAATCCATGAGCAAACTAACCGCTGATACTCAAGTAAATCTAGAACTTTTCGTTTCTGAAACACAAGAAACTAAACTTGTATGGGGCCTTCGTAACGAAGAAGGTTGGCTAGCATGTGACTCAAGTGAATTCGAAAACAGCGAAGTGATGCCATTCTGGTCTTCAAAAGAAGATGCTCAAACTCACAACGTTGAAGAGTGGGCTGACTTCGAAGTATTAGAAATTCCACTAGATATCTTTGTAGAAGATTGGTTACTGACTCTTGCTGAAGACGGCGTTCTTGTTGGTACTAACTGGAATGCAACATTAGAAGGCAAAGAACTTGAGCCTTCTGACCTAGCGAAATTATACATCTAATTTCCGATATCGGTCGCACGATTCGCGCGACCGATATACCTCTGATTAGTATCAATAAATTAGAGACCTACCTCGCATAACCACGTAGTCGCACCATTCAAAATTTGAAGCAACATCAAACTAATAATAGAATATTGTTCTTTATCTGATTGATCGTCTCTTGTGAATCACTTCGTTTTTGTTACCTTTCTACTATTCATTAGCTTTTGTTCTTATAGCCAAGTATCAACATCAGATCGTGACCACAATTCACCAGTCTATACCTCCAATCTAAGCTCTACTCCAAATGCTGATTGGAACGCGCTTTATCTCTCTACTTTAAACCACTCTCCTGAGCGCGCATTAAACATGCTGCAAACACGCTACATCGGCTCAACGGTTTATGGAGATAAGCTTTACCTTGCGTCTCTTCTGTATCAATACATGAGCCACCGAGATCAGCCGTTCTACGGAATCGCTTCAAACGACAATGACTACCAAGCGATAGAAACAGCGTTTATTTCTGCTCTGAGGAAAGACGGCAAAGGCCAATATGAACAAGCACAACAAGGCTTTCTAAGACTTTTGGCGAAAATGCAATCTCGCAGTGATTTAACTGGTAAAGCCTTACTAAAGTACCAGCTATGCCGATCGCTTAACGAGCAAGCTAAATACCATCAAGCGAACTATTACTGCTCTGCCCTTCAGTCAGATTTACATGACATCGCTGACCCTGTATTACCAAAATTCGGGACTTATCGAGTCATCGCGAACAATCATCATTTCCGCAGTGACTATCAAGCTGCACTAGACACCTACCTATCACTAATAAACGTGTTTCCACAAGGGCATGATATTTCAGGGGTTTACAACGATGTGGGTAACTTGCTCAAAGAATTAAAGCAATATGAAAAATCGGCGGAGTATCTAGAGCAAGCTCTCATTCTCAGAGTAAACGCTTCAGATTTAATGAAAGCACAAGTGCATCACAGCCTTGCGGATCTCTACCTTAACCAAGAGCAAAGTGAACTAGCAATTCACCACTTTCAGACAGCAAGAACACTGCTGAGCTCAACGTCGCATAGCTACGGTATTGCACTCACAAGTCTTGGCTTAGGAAAAGCGTACACTCAAACGAAAAACTATGATGTGGCGAGAACCTACCTAATTGAGTCTCTTTCAGCTTCGAGCGAACTGAGCAATGATGTCATTCGCATCAATGCTTACTTGGCGATCAGCGATATGTTCGAAGAACAGAAACTGCCAACGGAAGCACTCAACTATGCTCAACAAGCGCTAGAATTAGCTGAACAAGTCACAAGGCATAAATACATCGCGCAGTCACTTCTTCAGCTTTCTGATATTCATCAATCACTCAGCGATTACCAACAAGCTTTCTATTTCTACCAGCGATACTCGTCAATACAAATGGAAGCTAGAGATATCGACAATCGACTCGCACTCGAAGCGCTCGGCCTGACGCACGCCAAATATGAACAAGAACTAGAAAGCTCTTTCCTGACACATCAGACGAAACTCGACCGCGTTCAAATTGAAAAAATGGAACATCAAAGATGGATGTACAACATCGTTGTTATTCTGTTGCTTTGCGCTGCAAGCTTCACGGTATTGATAAACAAAACGGTTCGCGCAAAAGCAGCAATTGATGGCTTAACGAAAGCATATAGCCGAACTGAGATAATTCGAAGAATCAAAAGAGTGAAACGCTGTAAAGGGACGGACAAACAGCATGTGCTCGTGCTGCTCGATCTAGATAAGTTTAAGAAGATTAATGATGAGTATGGGCACCCTACTGGTGATCGGGCACTGGTCCATATTAGTGATCAAATTAGAAAACACTTAGTGAATGGTGAATTGTTTGGTCGCTTAGGGGGTGAAGAATTTGTCATCATGTTAACCGATACCCCACCAGCAGAGGTACGAGAACGCGTTGAAGAGTTGCACTACGCCATTTCAAGCACTGTCTTTTTATCAGAAAGCAAAAAGTCACTTAATGTGACCGCGAGTTTTGCTTATCTAGCAACCTCAAACGCATTAAGTGACTTTGATGACTTGTATTCAGTGCTCGACCAAGCACTCTATCAAGCCAAAAGCAACGGCCGAAACTGCATTATTGATGCATATAACGAACCGATTGATTTACCTGAAATTATTTATTCTCAGCCTGTTTGCGAACCAACTCAGCCATGATGCTTTCGCGATCACCGAGGTAATCGTTAAGGCCAACTTTACGCAGTTCACATGCCGGACAATCGCCACAGCCATCACCAACAATGCCGTTGTAACAAGTCAGTGTTTTGTTTCTAACAAGTTCAAGTGCTGAGTACTGGTCTGCTAGCGCCCATGTCTCAGCCTTGTTTAACCACATTAGCGGTGTTTTGATATCAAGCTGCTTGTCCATACCTTGTACAAGTGCAGAGTTCATCGCCTTCACAAAGTCATTACGACAATCAGGGTAACCAGAAAAGTCTGTTTCACACACACCTGTAATCACGGTTTCAGCACCGATTTGGTAAGCGTAAATACCCGCTAGAGTCAGAAATAGAATATTACGACCAGGAACGAATGAATTCGGCAGCCCATTCTCTTGCAGCTCATGAGACACAGGAATATCGTCACGAGTCAAAGAGCTGATAGCCAGTTCATTCAACAGAGTCACATCCATCACTTTGTGCGCTTTCACACCAAGCTCTTTCGACAATGACTCAGCAACTTCAATCTCGAGTCTATGGCGCTGACCATAATCAAACGTAATCGCATGAACTTCATCATACTTTTTTAATGCTTGAACAAGACACGTTGTTGAGTCTTGACCACCACTGAATACTACCACTGCTTTTTTCATCTTAAATCCTTACGAGAACCTTCTACTAGCGACTTATCTTGCCCAGTAAAAATACAACCTATGCGATGCTCAAATATTTGTGAGTTTGTATTGATAAGCGCCAATTGCGCTCAATGCAGGTATCAATACAAAGCTGAGTAGCGCGGTCTTTTTGGCTGATTGGTTGCAGAGCGATAACAGTGTCGTTAGGAACTGCTGCTCGCTCCAATAAACCGTCAAGTTGTTCGATGTCTTTGCTTGTACCTACTGGATGCTTAATTTCGTTAGCACGTTGCAAGGCGCTATCTAAGATTTCCAGTTTCGCTTTCATCGCCACCTTCGGTGACACCGTAACCCAAGTGTCCGGTGTGGCTTTAACTTCTGATGTTCCGCTAGTCTCAATCTGACAGCGACAACCGTGCTGCTCAAACGCTTCAGTAAGAGGAACAAGATCATAAATGCATGGCTCACCACCAGTAATCACAATGTGCTTAGCAGTGTAACCTTGCTTGATATATTCATTCACGATTCCTTGAGCATCGATTGCTGACCAAGTAGGTGAATCTTCTGTCTTAACCATAATATCGCCAAGGCTGGTTTCCTCTTCTGGCAACGCTTCCCAGGTCTGCTTGGTATCACACCAAGAACAGCCCACTGGGCAAATTTGCAGACGAACAAAAACAGCGGGAACGCCAGTAAACACGCCCTCACCCTGAATGGTTTCAAACATTTCATTAATCTTGTACAACTTTCCCTCAGCTCAATCATTTGATGAAATTAATCAACCGCAGACCTTAAAGCACTTCCCCCTTTTGGTCAAACAAATGAGTACTGATAAATGAGTTGATCAAAGCCCTAGCCTGAACTTTCAAGTTCCCTTATCCTTTCGCCCATAGATTTCGTTAGCTTTTAATTTTTTAGTAAGGAACAACATGTACAAACTGATTGCTCTTGATATGGATGGCACACTACTCAACAGTGAAAAAGTGATTTCTCAAGAGAACAAAGACGCAATCGCCAAAGCACGAGCTGCAGGTGTGAAAGTAGTTCTCGCTTCTGGTCGCCCTTTAGAAGGCATGCAAAGCAAATTAGATGAGCTTTCGATTGACGGCGAAGATGACTTTGTACTCTTCTACAACGGCTCTATGGTTCAGAACGTATCGACAAAAGAGATCATTCACAGTGAGATCAGCAACGGCAAAGCCGCAAAAGAGATTGCTGCCCTCGCTCAACAGCTTGGTGGTTATGTCCATGCTTTCAGCAAGATCCACGGCTTAATCACACCTGAGAACAATGAGTACACTGGTATTGAAGCGCGTATTAATTGCTTAGATATAACCGAGTTCGACTTTTCTCAACTAGAAGATGACCACGAAATCATCAAAACTATGATTGTCGCTGAACCAAGCAAGCTGACTGAAATCATCGGTAAGTTGCCACAAGAGCTTAAGACTCAGTTTACTATCGTACAAAGTGCACCATTCTTCTTAGAGTTCCTAAACCCGAAATCAAACAAGGGTGTCGGTATTGAAGCGATAGCGAAACACTTAGGTATTAAAGCGGAAGAAGTCATCTGCATGGGTGATGCTGAAAACGATCACCATATGCTTGAATACGCAGGCCTTGGCATTGCAATGGAAAACGCAATGGAAGAAACCAAGAAACTGGCGGATCACATCACAGCTAGCAACGACGACCATGGTGTAGCGGTCGCGATTGAGAAGTTTATCTTCAACTCATAAACGCTCAACAGGTTCTAATAAGAATTACTTTTTGCTTGTTGCAGAAATGACAAAGGCTGTGCACTGCACAGCCTTTTTTGATTTTATATTAGTCGGTTCGCCTACTCTCTTTTCCATGGCAGACGAAACGCCACTACACCAAATAGAATCAAGATTGGGAAACGTAAGGTCTCAACGATAAATGAAGCGATGCCACTGAATGAGACGAAACTTCCTGCCCAGCTAATCAGCAGATTCCCCGCTAACAACATCGCCATCACTCCAAATACAATCTTGAATGAGAACTGGCCGACCAAAGGCTTCGAATCCGTTAACGTTACTAAGCATGCAATCGTCATCAAAATCGCCACCCAGAATGAGAATGTTGGCAGTGGCCATATCACCGTCAGAACAATCGACAGTAAGCACAATGCCCACCAAACACCTTTAGAACTCAATAAGGCGCTAATATCAACATCCGGTTTCGCGTCTAATCTCACGATATGCCACGTCGTTAAAGCGCCTAATACACCACCCATTAATACATCACTAAAAAACGCACTGCCTGAATAAGACTTAAATAGCATGATCCACAGCAGGCCAGCGAGCACTATCAGAATCGATTTTTGCTCCAAGAGGCGCTTTAGTTTCCAAAAAACTAACAAGGTTAAACTGACCCACAAGGCAGCCAACAGACTTGGAAAACTATACCCACTGCTCATCACCAGTTTCAATGTTGGCAAGTAAGCGTGTGGACGTGGAAAACCAAAACCTTGGTGCGCGATTAAAGTAAGTAGTGTCACCGAGATCAAAGTGAAGCCAAACTTCAACGCGAAGTTACGGCCAAAGTACCAAGCAATTAACGGCAATATCACAATGAAGACCCATGGCTTGGCCAACAAGTCAGTCAAAAGCACAGTATTCGCAAATACGCTTGGCATCTTATCGAACGCGTTTTGAAGCGATACAATCCAATTTAATTCAACTTGATGGACTTTGGGTGCCGCGCCCACCAGCTCAGCCACATACGTCACCGGTTGATCTGTCGCAGATAAAAACAGCTCGTTAATCTCAGACCACTGTTCTGGGTAGCGGTATTGGTGATCTTGTAATTCAGTAGGAGGAAGTAACATCGCTCGGCTGACTTCCACGCCATAATGAGGCGCAAACCAAATCGGCAGCTCAAAGCCACCTAACTCATTCCGAGCCTTGTAGCTGATCACTTCCGAGTCAGAAATACAATCAAACACGACGGCACTGTCGGTATAACCTAGCACATCACCGACCGTTACCGACAAACCCGCCTCTTCCCACGTTTCACGTTGCGCCGCGACTGCTGGCGGCTCACCTGAAACAACAGTGCCTCCCGGTAGAGACAATTGACCTGTGATCAACTCATCAACCAACACGATTTGGTTATCAGCACGTACTACACACAAGGCGCCCGCGATATGATCGGGCAAAGTGTCGTTTGCCCAAGCGGAAGTAGTACTCAAAAGAGACAGTATGAAAACTAATAAATATCGAATAACCAACGAGTTTACCTAAAAAATAATAGAAGAATATTGAAGACTGCTTTTGCAGTTGAACTATTGTAATCAAAGCCACACAAAATCGCTGTCTACGTTTTGTGCAAAGCCTTCCTCATCCATTGAATGTGAGGTGTGAACCCCATTTTTTGATAGAAGTCCTTGGCAGGCAAGTTAAAGTCCCAAACTTCTACAAAGACTTGTTCAACCCCATAATCATCAAAAGTACTTTCAACTTTGTTAAACAACTTTTCAGCAATCGATTCTTTTCGATAATCAGGCAAGACAAACAGTTCATCGACACTTCCCATCGGCACTGGTTTGCTGACCGTTGAGATAAGCTCACAAAAATGCCCAGAGATAAAGCCAACAATGAGCTCACCTTTTAATGCCACATAAACCAAACATTCAGGGTCATCCAAGTATCGTGCAATGCTTTTTTCCTGCTCAATCTCTTCTGCCGTTTTAAAGTGCTCTGGGCTAGCAAGGTGGTGATAATGGTGGAGATCGAACATTAACTCGTTAAGTTGTTCCAAATCCGCGTGCTTTGCGGCCCTTAAGGTGACATTCATGACTATTGCGCTTCTCAAACCAAATTAATATCTAAACTGAGTCTAGTTTACTTGCCGTGAGTATCTATACAAGTTATTGAATTAATTCATTGTTTGAAGTGTGTATTTTAGATACAAAAACGGCCACATTACGTGGCCATTCTGTTTGAATGATTTTGAATTAAACGAATATCGAAGCTATGGTTTTTGCTGTGGCTTTTGCTGTAGCTTCAGCTTTATGCACCGTTATCTTCTTTCTCTTCTTTGAGATCAGCAAGCTGTTGTTCCAGTTCAATAAGCTTAATTTCCGCCTCTACTTCCGCAACTCGCTTTTCTGCATCAGTGCGATTGTCTTGCGCTAGACCATCAGCAGTAACTTGGGTTCGTTGTGCGTTTCTTGCATCGTCCGTATCTTTCATTGAACCCGCAACACCACCGGTCACACCACCTAATGCAGCGCCCTTAACGGCTAAACTCGCATCTCCAGTTAGAGCGCCGGCTGTTGCTCCTAATAAAGCACCACCTACCGCACCACGATTACGTGCGGCATTCTCATTTTCGTTATCCATTGCTGGTGATGCGCAACCAGAAAGAGTCACAATCAGTGTCGCTAAAAGAAAAGGTTTAGTGAATTTCATAGGAGTCTCGCTTAGTTCTTCGTTTTGAGTAGAACCATCTTAAGCAGAGCCGTTAATGAGATAAATAAAGCCACGTTTAGACGATACATCATGTTCAGCTATGTATTATTCAGCCATCGCATAACTGATTAATGATATATAGCTTTGAGCTCGCTTTATCCTCACCAACAAAAAAGGCGACCAATAAGGTCGCCTCAATCGCGCTTTCTCTATAATTCTTGCCTTTCACATATCTCTTAGCCTTTAGACCAAAAGTTTTGCATGTTTGCTACGCTAGGTGGTGGCCTAACACCACAATCTCGATAATGATTTTTATCGCCGATCCCCAGTATCTTGCCATTTTCGTCATCAATCATAGCCGCAACTTTAACACCGTCTCCCACATGGCGAGTTAACACGACAATTTCACCAGCTCTTTCAGACCTTACTGCGCCTAAGATTTGATATTCGTAGCGGCCTTTCCTTGAATTAACGATCATCTTCGAGTTAATAGGGTCGGCTTCATATCCCACACCAATATCAAAAACCGCTTGATAGAGATCGACGCCAGTCTTTGATACACATTTAAATACCTTGGGATGACTCAAAGGTTCTAACAACGCTCTACTCGCTTCATCCTTTGAAATACTGGCACTAGCAGCACCACTGACCAATAAAGCAATCAACAAAAAGTAAGCTCGCATAAAAAGACCTCAATATGTGGGATTCATAATGAAGTCATAGTAAACGCAATGGATAAGCGGATGAATAAACTGGAGTTTAGGTAAACCATCACGCCGGATTATGTATAAATCAACAAGCCGAAGGTGAGATTACCTAAACTGCGACGTCTATTTGCCGAGCTTTTCAGCAATTTCAGTTAAGCTGGTAGGGTCGTCAATAGTTGAAGGCACCACATATTGTTCACCTTCTGCGATCTGCCGGATCGTTCTACGTAAGATCTTACCTGAGCGTGTCTTAGGTAACCTCTCAACAACCAAGGCTTGCTTAAAACAAGCTACCGCGCCGATCTCATTACGAACCTTGCCAACCAATTCCCTTTGCAACTCAATGCCATCGACTTTTACGCCATCTTTTAACACAACTAGACCTAAAGGAAGTTGTCCTTTCAAGTCATCGTGAATCCCGACTACCGCACATTCTGCAATGGCTGGGTGACCACCCACGATCTCTTCCATTTCTCCAGTCGACAGACGGTGTCCCGCTACGTTTATCACATCGTCGATACGACCCATAATAAATAGATACCCATCTTCATCGAGATAGCCACCGTCCCCAGAAACATAATAGCCCGGGAACTGGCTCAGATAGCCAGATTCAAATCGATCATGATTACGCCAAACCGTTGGCAGACAACCGGGTGGTAGTGGACGTTTGAGTGCAACAAAGCCTTGCTGATTAGGCTGTGCCGTTTCACCCAATTCATTAAGAATCTCGACTTGGTAACCGGGCACAGGCTTAGTTGAAGAACCTGCTTTCACTGGCAAAGATTCCAGCCCTGTCGGATTGGCAGAAATAGCCCAACCCGTTTCGGTTTGCCACCAGTGGTCAATAACCGGTTTATTGGTATGAGACTCAACCCAATCCAATGTTGGCGGGTCCAAACGCTCTCCCGCCATAAAAATCGACTTGAGCGATGATAAGTCATACTTGGTGAGTAAATCGCCTTCAGGATCTTCTTTCTTGATAGCTCTAAATGCCGTTGGCGCAGAAAATAACACATCGACGTTGTACTCTTCACACACACGCCAGAATGCCCCCGGATCTGGCGTTCTAACTGGCTTTCCTTCAAACAAGATGGTTGTGCAACCATGAATCAATGGCGCATACACAATATAGGAATGCCCCACTACCCAGCCGACATCAGAAGCCGCCCAAAACACACCATCTTGCGGCATATCGTAGATAGTGCTCATCGAGTATTTCATCGCGACCGCATGACCACCATTATCGCGCACCACGCCTTTTGGCTTACCCGTCGTCCCTGATGTATACAAGATATATAGTGGGTCAGTCGCTAGAACAGGCACACATACGTGAGGCAAAGCATCCTCAACAGCTTGCTGCCAAAGTACATCACGTTCGTTGTTCAATTCGGCTAGAGACTGCTCTCTTTGGAATACCACCACTTTCTCAGGCTTCCATCGGCTGTCCATGATCGCGCGATCGACCATCGGCTTATATGGCAGGACTTTATTTATCTCGACACCGCAGGATGCAGTAATCAACACCTTGGGCTCGGCATCTTCAATTCGAACGGCAAGCTCATGAGGGGCAAAACCACCAAACACCACCGAATGCACCGCACCTAGTCGTGCACAGGCCAACATTGCCATCGCCGCTTCAGGAATCATTGGCATGTAGATCACCACACGATCACCTTTGGTAACGCCTTGCGTGGCTAACATACCAGCGACTTTAGCCACTTGGTTACGCAATTGATTGTAAGTGTACGAGGATTGAGTTCCTGTAACTGGAGAGTCGTAAATCAGTGCGGTATTGTCACCTCGCCCATTTTCACAATGGTAATCAAGCGCCAACCAGCAGGTGTTCATCACCCCATCAGGAAACCAACGCTCAATACCGTTATCGTCAGTTTGTAATATCGTTTTTGGTGGTTCAAACCAATCTATCGCTTGTGCTTGTGTTTCCCAAAACGAATTGGGGTCTTCCCTCGCCCATTGATACTCGGTGATATAATCGGTTTTTCTGTTCATTCGATTCGTAGCAGACATAGTGCCTCCTCCATGATTTATCCATTTGTTCAAGCGACTAGCTTTTAGCAATGTCACTTGGGTGCACTCTTTTCTCAGCGTTGTGTTCGTGAACATTAAACCGTTCACGACAATCGCTTTACTTAGGAAAAGGCACACGGATGGCACCTTCCATGATCACTCGGGCACTACGACTCATAATCGCCCGTTCTATTTGCCAACCGCTTTCCGTCTGAATAGCTTTAGCACCCACTTTTAAGGTTCCTGACGGGTGGCCAAAGGTCACGAAATCACGACTTCCCTCACCGGCCGCCAAGTTCACTAACGTACCTGGCACACTTGCCGCTGAAGCAATGGCGACCGCAGCGGTGCCCATCATGGCGTGATGCAATTGCCCCATAGACAAAGCTCGCACCAGAAGGTCGGTATCGTCAGCTAATACCGATTTACCACTTGAAGCTTGATACACTTGAGGCTTAGCAACAAACGCGACTTTCGGTGTGTGTTGGCGTGATTCAGCTTGTTCTAAAGAATCAATCAGCCCCATCGCAACCGCGCCATGTGCTCGGATGGATTCAAATAATGCCAAGGCTTTTGAATCGCTGTTGATATCCGATTGAAGCTCTGTGCCTTGATAACCAACCGATTCAGCATCAACAAAAATGGTTGGTATTCCTGCGTTGATGTATGTCGCTTTGATGCAGCCCAATTCGGGAACATCTAAAAAATCGACAACATTCCCTGTTGGAAACATTGAACCACTCGCATCGGCGGGGTCTAGAAAATCGACTTGGATTTCAGCAGCTGGGAAAGTGACGCCATCGAGTTCAAAATCACCCAACTCTTGGACTTCACCATCAGCGATAGGTACATGAACAATAATGGTTTTCTCTATATTCACTTGCCATACTCGCACCTCGACCACACCGTTTTCTGGAATGCGATTCGAGTCGACTAGGCCACTATGAATAGCAAATGGGCCAACTGCCGCAGATAGGTTTCCGCAGTTACCACTCCAATCGACAAACGGCTTTTCTATTGCTACTTGACCGAAGAGATAATCAACATCGTGATCGGCTTTGCTGCTCTTCGAAACAATCACAGTTTTGCTAGTACTCGATGTTGCGCCACCCATGCCATCGGTTTGTTTGCCATAAGGGTCTGGACTGCCAATCACGCGCAGAAGTAATGCGTCTCGTGCTTCTCCGGCAACTTGCGCAGCTTCAGGTAAGTCACTTAAGTTGAAGAAAACGCCTTTGCTTGTTCCGCCCCGCATGTAGGTAGCACGTACTTTTATCTGTTTATTTGTCATCATAAGCTCCTACTGTGCGAGAAAGTCTTTAGCGAAACGTTGCAATACGCCACCAGCGCTATAAACATTCACTTCGTCTGCCGTGTCTAGTCGGCAGGTCACAGGAACATCCAGCGTGTCACCGTTTTTACGAGTGATGACTAGAGCCAAATCAGAACCTGCTTCAATGTCACCGTACACGTCGTAAAGCTCGGTGCCGTCCAGTTCTAAGGTGTTGCGATTGGTCCCCGCTTTGAATTGCAAAGGCAGCACGCCCATGCCAACCAAGTTGGTTCTGTGAATTCGTTCAAATCCTTCAGCAACAATCACTTCAACACCCGCTAGACGCACACCTTTGGCTGCCCAGTCACGTGATGAACCTTGTCCATAATCGGCACCCGCCACGACAATCAAGGGTTGTTTACGATTCATGTAGGTTTCAATCGCTTCCCACATTCGCGTAACTTGACCTTCAGGTTCAACTCTTGCTAATGAACCTTGCACGACTTCTCCAGCGTCCTTCACCATTTCGTTAAACAGCTTAGGGTTGGCGAATGTTGCTCGTTGCGCGGTTAAGTGATCGCCTCGATGGGTCGCGTAAGAGTTAAAGTCCTCTTCCGGCACTTCCATTTTGGTGAGGTATTCCCCCGCAGCGCTCGAAGCGAGAATCGCATTTGAAGGGGATAAGTGATCTGTGGTGATGTTGTCACCCAAAATCGCTAAAGGTCTCATACCAGATAGGCTTCGCTCTCCCGCCAGAGCTCCTTCCCAATAAGGTGGTCTGCGAATATAGGTACTTTGAGGTCGCCAGTCATAAAGCGGTTCAGTAGTCACCTGTTCCTCGTCTGGCTGGAACATTTTCACGTAGATTTGTTGGAATTGCTGAGGCTTAACATGTTCACCGACCACTGCATCGATCTCTGCATCACTCGGCCACAAGTCACTTAAATAGATCGATTTTCCGTTGCTGTCTGTACCTAAGCTGTCTTTTTCGATATCAAAGCGAATCGTACCAGCTAAGGCATAAGCGACGACCAATGGCGGTGATGCTAAAAACGCTTGTTTGGCATAAGGGTGAATTCGACCATCGAAGTTTCGATTCCCCGATAGCACAGCGGTTGAATATAGGTCACGGTCGATGATCTCTTGTTGAATTTTAGGATCCAACGCACCACTCATTCCATTACAGGTTGTGCACGCATAACCGACGATACCGAAGCCTAGTTTTTCCAGTTCAGGCAACAAACCGGCGGACTCAAGATAAAGCTTGGCAACTTTTGAGCCTGGCGCGAATGACGTTTTTACCCATGGCTTACGAACTAATCCAAGCTGATTGGCCTTCTTCGCAACCAATGCTGCGGCGACGACATTTCTTGGGTTACTGGTATTGGTACAAGAAGTAATCGCCGCAATGATCACGGCACCATCTGGCATTTGTTCATCAGAATATTGTTCAGCGTGTTGCTCTTTCCAAGAAGCTTGGCTGATGCCTTGTTTGGCAAGTTCACTGGTTGGTAAACGACGATGTGGATTGGATGGCCCTGCAAGGTTGCGCTCAACTTTAGACAAATCAAACTCAAGCACACGTTCGTATTGAGCGGAATCTAAATCATCGGCCCATAAGCCAGTTTGCTTAGCGTATAGCTCAACTAACTCAACCTGTTCAGGCTCGCGTCCTGTCAGCTTTAGGTATTGTATGGTCTGTTCATCGATATAGAACATACCCGCAGTCGCGCCGTATTCTGGCGTCATGTTAGATATAGTCGCACGGTCACCAATGGTCAGTGCACGCGCGCCTTCACCGAAGAATTCCAAATAGCTTGAAACCACTCTCTCATTGCGAAGGAACTCCGTTATTGCGAGCACAATATCCGTTGCGGTTATCCCTTCTTGTCGTTGACCAGTCAGTTTAACGCCCACAATATCAGGCAAACGCATCATTGACGGGCGACCGAGCATCACTGTCTCAGCTTCCAAGCCGCCGACTCCAATGGCAATGACACCCAGAGCATCAACGTGAGGAGTGTGGCTATCGGTACCAACACAAGTATCAGGAAACGCGATGCCTTCTTTAGATTGAATAACCGGAGACATCTTCTCTAAGTTAATCTGGTGCATGATCCCGTTACCCGCAGGAATTACACTCACGTTTTTAAACGCGGTTTTACACCATTCGATAAAGTGAAAACGGTCTTCGTTTCTGCGCTCTTCAATCGCTCGGTTTTTATCAAACGCTTCACTATCAAAGCCTGCATGTTCCACAGCTAAAGAGTGATCAACAATCAGTTGGGTTTCGACAACGGGGTTCACCTTGGCAGGGTCTCCGCCTTGGTCGGCAATCGCGTCTCTTAATCCAGCCAAATCTACTAGGGCTGTTTGACCTAGAATGTCATGACACACCACGCGAGCAGGATACCAAGGGAAATCTAGGTCGCTCTTACGGTCAATGATCTGTTTTAAGCTGTCTTCAAGGGTTTCAGGATCACAGCGTCTTACTAATTGCTCTGCTAATACTCTCGACGTATAAGGCAAGGTTTTGTAAACACCTGGGGATATTGCTTCTACCGCTTCGCAAGCGTCGAAATATTCTAAGCCCGTTCCCGGTAGAACCTTTCGATACTTGTTTTCATCAAGCTCTTGGTTTCTTTCAAGTTTTACATCAGACATACATCCACCATTATCTGTTAAATTCTATTCGTTGGTTCTCGAGGCCTTATCACATGAAGATAAAAGTCACCTCGAGATATAAGTCGGCTCGATATAGAGGACTAACGTAAATGGATTGGCAGCCAGTCTTGATGCTCTGGCCCAGTGTAGTCTGCGCTTGGGCGAATGATGCGATTGTTTTCTCTTTGCTCGAATACGTGTGCCGTCCAACCAGTAAGGCGGCTCATCACGAAGATAGGAGTAAACAATTTGGTTGGGATGTCCATGAAGTGGTAAGCCGATGCATGGAAGAAGTCCGCATTACAGAACAGCCCTTTCTCGCGCTTCATTACCGCTTCAACACGCTCTGAAACGGCGTAAAGCTGTTCATCTCCCACCTCTTGAGCAAGCTCTTTTGACCAACGCTTGATTAGAGCATTTCGTGGGTCGCTCTCACGATAAATGGCATGACCGAAGCCCATGATTTTGTCTTTGTTGGCGAGCATATTCATGATGTTCGCTTCCGCTTCATCGGCGGTTTGCCAATCTTGGATCATTTCCATCGCGGCTTCATTCGCACCGCCATGTAAAGGGCCCCTCAACGTACCAATCGCTGCGGTGACACACGAATGGATATCAGACAGGGTTGATGCACACACACGAGCGGCAAAAGTCGAAGCATTAAACTCATGTTCCGCATACAGGGTGAGCGAGCAGTGCATTACCTTCTTGTGAAGTTCACTCGGCGCTTTATCCGTTAACATCTTCAAGAAGTAGCCACCCAGACATGCTTCGCTTTGATCTTCAGTGTCAATGCGCACGCCATCATGACTAAAGCGGTACCAGTAACAAATAATCGCAGGGAAAAGCGCGAGCATTCGTTCAGTCGCAGGCAATTGTTCTGAAAAATCAGATTCTTGCTCTAGATTACCTAGCATCGAACAACCCGTTCTCATCACATCCATTGGGTGAGCGTCTGCAGGGATAAGCTCTAGTGCTGCTTTCAAAGGTTGAGGCAAGCCGCGCAAACCAATCAACAACGTTTTGTAATCGTCTAACTCTTTTTCACTGGGCAAATGACCTCTTAGTAACAGATGCGCCACTTCTTCGAACTGAGCATGATTAGCAAGATCGGTAATATCATAACCACGGTAGGTTAAACCAGTTCCTGATTTTCCGACCGTACATAGCGCCGTGGTTCCCGCACTCTGGCCACGAAGACCAGCACCACCGATTACAGGTGCGCTGGCTGTTTTTTCACTTTGTTGTTGGTTTTCTGTTGAAGCCTTTTCGACAGCTGCTTTATCACTCAAAGATACAGACATGGTGAACTCCTTTTCTGTGTTAGTCGCCTGCACTCTTTGGTGCTGCCTGTTTATGTATCCGATGATCTTTATCATCGGTACTGGATATGGCGACTAACCATTTCACGTTATTGGATTAAGTTGATTTTTGATTAATTGAAACCGGTTTACCCTTCGCTTGAAAACAACTGATCAAGCTTGTTCTCGTAGTCGTGGTAATTCAGGTGTTCGTAAAGCTCTTTACGGGTTTGCATTGAATCCAACAAAGCTTCTTGATTACCTTCAACTAACAAGTGTTTGTAAACATTCTCCGCCGCTTTGTTCATCGCACGGAACGCACTCAATGGATAAAGCACCATGTCGACACTTGATTGGGCTAACTCGTTACAGCTGTAGAGTGGTGTTTGGCCAAATTCAGTGATGTTCGCAAGAATAGGCACGTGCTTGCCCGTTGCTGATTTCAGCGCTGCCGAGAACTTCACGTATTGATCGAGTTGATTCATCGCCTCAGGGAAGATCATGTCTGCGCCCGCTTCAACACAAGCTATCGCTCGCTCAATTGCGCTATCAATGCCTTCAACCGCCAATGCATCCGTACGTGCCATAATCACAAAGCTTTCATCGGTTCTAGCATCGGTTGCCGCTTTGACTCTATCGACCATCTCTTGCTGACTTACAATCGCTTTATTTGGTCGATGACCACAGCGTTTCTGGGCCACTTGGTCTTCCATATGGATTGCTGCTGCGCCTGCCTTCTCCATAGCGCGAATCGTACGTGCAATATTGAATGCGCCACCAAATCCCGTATCGATATCCACCAGCAATGGCAGATCACACGCGTTGGTAATACGTTCAACATCTACCAACACATCGTTCAATGTGGTGATACCTAAATCAGGCAAACCGTAAGACGCATTGGCGATACCTCCACCAGACAAATAGATCGCCTGATGCCCCAAGTTCTTTGCCATCATCGCGCAATACGGATTCACCGTGCCGACAATCTGCAATGGATCGTTGTCTTGCACAGCTTGTCGGAACTTAGCTCCTGCTGATAACTTCATAATGACGCTCCTTGTTAATTGTTAATTTCTAATCTTTATGACTACTGATGTTTAGCTCTAGCCAGCGAAGAACCGCTGGCAAATACCAGTCGCCAGTTAATCAAGATCTTTGGATTGAATTTGTTGTTCTATCAGCAATCGACTGCCCGAGATGTGTCGTCGCATTAGCATTTCTGCTAGCTCTTCATCGCGATTACGAATCGCTTGTAGGATGTATTTGTGTTCATCGAGCGCCTCTTTTGGTCGAGACTGAGCCCTAGGCGATTGATAGCGGTACATTCGTAATAGGTGATAAAGCTCGTCACACAGCAGCGAAATGAGTTTGCTGTTACGACTCGCTTTGATAATGCGATAATGGAAATCGAAATCCCCATGTTGATGAAAGTAAGAAGAACCTTCGACTTCATCGATGTGCTTTGAGTGTGTCGACAATAACCCTTCAAGCCCGATAAGCTCTTCTTGTGTGATATGTCGCGCTGCTAATCGCGCAGCCATACCTTCCAATGCCTCTCGCACCGCGTAAAGCTCTAGCAGTTTGTCTGCCGAAAAAGTAATAACTCGAGCGCCGACATGAGGAATTCGCTCAATAAGCCCTAGCCCTTCCACACGCATTATCGCTTCACGTAATGGACCTCGACTTACCTCGAAGCGTTTAGCCAGTTCAGGCTCCGAGATCTTACTGCCCGGTGCTAATTCACCGTTAACAATCGCCTCAACGAGATACTCTGTCAGATTTTCCGACTTGGTGTTTTCTTTGTTGCTCACACGTGTTTTCGTGTTTGCACTTAAGGTGAGATCTTTTATCGCAGTATTCATATTCACGCTGCTCACTTCTGATTGCCGACCCTAACTGTCAACAATTTCATAACATGAACATAAAATACACGATTGAATTGTCGACAATCAAGCCAATTGTCGACAATTTAGACTAAGGTAGTATTTTTCATAGACGATTAAAACTAATCCAAAAGGACACTACAAACAACTCAACCATCTGTTATTTATCGATTTAATCAGAGTAAGAGTCACTAACCCCCTATCTACCCTAAAATCATTTGAAATCGATATGTCGACAACTTATAGCCGAAACTTGTCAAAAGCAGCCCCCTTCGTATCTATCCACCAGCTCACCGATACACAGATATAAAAAAAGGCGCACTCATGTGCGCCTTTCATTCATCGAACCCGTTCTAACAAGCCAACCTTTAATCAAGCTATCTGACGAGTAACTTCTAGGTATTTGTTGATATCAACGAAATCAATTTGTTCCGGTTTGAGATACTCTTCTGCATAACGCAGGTGAGTACCGCTGGTTAAGAACAATCTAAACAGTTCGATATCGAGATGCTCGTCCAACGCCATTTTGTACATGATGTCGACAGCAACACTGATTGGCTTCGCCTTCTTATAAGGCCTATCCGCAGCAGTTAACGCCTCAAAAATATCGGAGATCACCAGAATACGTTCTGGGATTGAAAGGTCATCACCAGTCAGCTTCCTTGGATATCCCGTACCTTTGAGTGTTTCATGATGCGTCGAAGCATAGCGAGGAACACGGCTTAGCTCTTTCGGGAATGGCAGATTCTCAAGCATCTTAATCGTGCCAAGCATGTGCTCGTTTATCTTGAATCTGTCTTCTGCAGTCAACGTGCCGCGTGCAATACTCAGATTGTAGACTTCGCCTAGGTTATATAAGTGCTCAGGTACATCCATTTTGATTTTATGTTTCGGGTCAAACTCTAACGGCCTATCTCTTCTCACTATATGTTCAGGTTTATCACTTAACAGTGGCTCTGTCGCAGGTAAACTTGCACTCGGTTCTCGGTTCAACGCCTCTATCGGTGATAAACCAAGTTGATCATCAAAGTTACGCGTCCAAGTCGTCTCAGCTATCGCGTGAATACGAGCGACTTTGTCTTCACTCATGAATTCACCACCAACGTTCGATGTCGCGATAAAAGTAAAGTCATCTTGTAGCTGTTGTTTGGTTGTCGCAAACTCATCTGCAATTTGCTGCGTTGATAGCGTACCTTCAAGTTGCTTTCTCAAAGCGGTGATTTCCGCATCACGCCAAAGTACTTCAAATCGAGTTCTCACCTCGTGAATTCGGTTGTAGTTCGCTTCTAGCTTCGTACCTTTATCGACGATGTGTTCGGGTATCGTGATCTTGCCACAATCGTGAAGCCAAGCCGCAATTCTGAATTCACGACGTTCATCATCATTTTTAAACTCAAAATCTTTGAAATGATCGGACTGTGATTTCTCAACTGCATCAGCCAACATCAAGCCGAGTTTTGGTACACGATTACAGTGCCCTGCCGTATAAGCAGATTTATCATCGATAGCTTGGGCGATAAGCTTGATAAACGACTCCACAAACGCCTCTTGTGTCTGTTCATGCTGCTTAATCTCTGCCGCCATGCCTTTCACTGCCACAGACAGCTCCCATACTTCTTTGATTCGAGTGTCAACAAGCTCGACACTATCATAATCACGCATCTTGATCTTATGAGTCTCCTCCTCTAATTGACGAATAGGACGCACTATCGGTGCACCAAAACCCCAAGCAATAGGCAACGTCAAACTCATCAGTAACATCGTTATACCAACAGAGGTTGCTAGACGTTTATTGACTGTACTAAAGATTTCAGATTCGGGAATCAATACCGCAAAATATTCAGAGTAGTGTTCGCCCGTGTCTATTTTCTTTAAATAGAGATGCTTGATCTCGCCATTCAACTCTACCCTTACCATACTGCCTTCAACCGTTGCTTCCTTAGTCAAATCATAAAGTTCAATATAAGGAACCGTCGTATTCGTATTAAAGCCGGTATCATGGAGCCACTTTTTCGCTAAGGTATCAAGTTGTTCATCACTTAACCTGCCGATAGCTTTGTCAATAATTGGAAGCAATTGCTTATGCTTGCTCTGCAACACCAAATGGAATTGATTTGAGTAGTTCTGTTTTAGATCTTCTAGAGCCCCATTTACAACAAGGCCTGGTTGGAAAAACCTATCTAATGCAAACGAGAGTACGGGTTCAGCGTCTAAGAATGCAAAGTTCTCTCCGCTTTCAATTGAATCAAATGCGGACTCTAGGTTTTCAAACTCAACTAAATCAATATTCGGAAAGTCTTCCCTTAGCTTAGGAATAATTGACCACCCAGATAAAATGGCCACTTTTTTATCCTCAAGCTCGGCATAATTAGTAATAATCTTCGCGTCTTCTCTGGTCACGATAGCAAACGGTAAATCATAGATTGGAGTGGTGTAGAGGCCGCTTATGCCATTATTTTTATAATTTTGCACCGATTGCAGCCCATCTATAGTTCCTTCTTGAAACTTATTAACAAGCTCTCCCCAAGAAAAACCATTCACAAATTCAAACCTGATCCCAGTCATACCACCAATCATTTTGAGAAGGTCTATCGCATAGCCGTCTGGTCTTCCCGCCACTGAAAAGTCCATCGGCCCCCAATCATTTTGATTAGACACTAAAAGCGGATGAGTATCATTAACCAAGGCTTTTTGCTCAGATGATAGCATCAGTTTTGATACATCAAACTCCGATTCCTGATTATTAACCTTGAGGTTAGACGCAATAATGTTACCCGATTTCGAATATAAGAAAGACTCAACCTTACTATCTTCTGCTAATCCAAGCGCCGTACCTGATAATTTGTTAGCCAAAGAAGACAGCACAATATCAATACCAATCACATGTTGAATTTCAGATTCGATTTTCGACTCAAACGCTAAAGAATAAGTTTGTCCGGTAATTTGTAAATGCTGAAAAAGATATGGCTGAGTTTTTTCGACCGACAGAACATTGGCAGCAACATACCAAGGCCTGGTCGTTGGAAAGTAGTTGCTCTGCTCCGTAGTTGAGCTTCTGAGGGAAAACTCTTGGTCAAAGTATTTCGTTGTCCGGACTCGCTCCTGCCCTATATTTTGAATCTCAACCACAACCCAACGATCCGTTTGTTGTGCTCCTATTTTTTCTCTAACGACAGGGGCAGATTCTAGGTTAATAATTTGGAAGAAATTTTCATCGGATGAGCCAATGTAAATACTATAAAAGAGAGGGTTATCTTTAATGGCTTCAGAAAGAATACTACGCGACTCTTCTTTCGATATTTTGTTACTGATAGATCGTTTCACTGTAGCAAGTAAACGCGCGGTGTTGGCTGCGTCAGAGTCAATCGCGCCGATATAATCACTCAGGTCATGAGATACCATCGTCAACTTTGACAGAGTATTCTCCGTCGCCATTTTTTTACTGAAGTAGTATTGAAGAGAGACCGCAACCACAGCCGTTAGCACAGTCGCGAGTATGAACATTGTTCCAACGGTAAAGCGTAACGAAATTTTTTTTAATGCCATTATTTCATCCTTGAATAATCGCCAACTCCAAAGTTAACAGCCTAGCGCAATCAATACCGCTTAAGTTGCATATCAACTATAGTAACTCATTATTCCACATCTAAAATCTAACACCTCTATACACCTGACTCTTTTGCAGAAATAGTTATCGTAGTCACATCTAACAATATAGACCAACAACCAATGCACTCGAGTAGAAAACGCTAGTTAAATCCAAACTTTGTCAATGAATTCAATCATTCTGAGACAATAACTACGATTTTAGAATCCAGATATCATTCAACAGTAAATGGACAAAAACACGTTACCGTGAACTTTATGAACAATATTAATCCAATGTTCTTTATTCTCAATATCGCCGCATTACAGACATTTCATTAACACACCGTTAACTTTAGCTTCATCTGCTAAGCAATATCCTACTCATCTGTTTAGTAGCTGGAAATAAAACATAAGTTTCTCTCCATTGAAGAGATCCCCTACATAAGGAACGTGAACCATGTTCAAGGCACTGAAACCTACTCTTGCGGCTTCTATCATCGCAGCAACCTTTTCTTTCAACACTTTTGCTGCTGACGTAGAAAAAATCCACTTCCTAATCCCTGGCGGCGCTGGTGGTGGTTGGGATATGACAGCTCGTGGTACGGGTGATGTATTGGTGAAATCAGACATCGTAGAAAATGTCTCTTTCCAAAACCTGTCTGGTGGCGGTGGCGGTAAAGCGATTGCTCACCTAATCGAAACAGCACAACGCCAAGAAGACACGCTAATGGTGAACTCAACGCCTATCGTTGTTCGTTCACTGACAGGTATCTTCCCTCAATCTTTCCGTGACCTAACTCCGGTAGCAGCAACCATTGCCGATTACGGCGCAATCGTCGCTCCTGCGGATTCTAAGTACGACACTTGGGAAGACGTCGTTAAAGAGTTCGAAACCAACCCACGTAAAGTGAAGATTGCTGGCGGTTCAGCTCGTGGCAGCATGGACCACCTTGTAGTAGCGGCAGCGTTCAAAGGCGAAGGTTTTGATGCGAAGAAAGTACGTTACATTGCCTACGATGCTGGCGGTAAAGCGATGGCGGCACTGCTTTCTGGCGAAACACAGCTGCTTTCAACGGGCCTTGGTGAAGTACTAGAGATGTCTAAATCCGGCCAAGTAAAAGTGCTTGCTGTGACGGCTCCAAAGCGTCTTGACGCTGCGCCTAACATCCCAACACTGACTGAATACGGCAACGAGACAGTATTTGCTAACTGGCGTGGTTTCTTTGCGGCACCGGGTACAAGCCAAGCAAAAATCGACGAGTGGAACGAAGCTCTTGGCAAAATGTACAAAACCGATGAGTGGCAAGTGGTTCGTGACCGTAACGGTTGGATCGACAACTACAAAGCTGACAAAGATTTTTACGCCTTCCTAGAAGACCAAGAAAAACAGATGGGCGATCTAATGCGTGAGCTTGGTTTCTTGAAGTAACCAACAACCAGAGAGGGTCTTTGTGCCCTCTTACTCTTTCCTGTTTCGCCGTACATGAGTTAACTAAAACTCCTTTGTTTATTCGTAGTGTATTGCTAAAGCTTGCTGATTCGTTGTAGAGGCAAGTGACTTAACCAAGTCATGTAATTCGCTCACCTTTGGTTAGTGATCCCAGACATTCTTCATTAACTCGCTCATGTGCGGCTTTTTTACTTTTTATACCACCCCAAATGGAGTTGGATATGTCGGACTTACCAACCAAATTTCTGAGTAAGGAATCTTTGCTTTCGAAGGATCGCATCGGAGCCATGATCTTTATGCTGGCGAGCTTGTGCTACGGCTATCAAACCACGCTAATTCCTTTGTTTCCCGGTGACGAGTACGAACCCTTCACTGCAAGAACTTTACCTACCCTATTAACGTTTATCGGCATCGGCCTGTCGTTGATCCTGCTTATAACCGGACAGCCGGATAAAAAAGTCACATGCGACACTACGCCGCTGAACTGGAAACTGCTTATTGGCTTCTTGGTGTTAATGGCTCTGTACGGTGTTGGACTGACTTATCTTGGCTTTGTTTTAGCAACCAGCTTCTTCTTACTTGCAGGCTTTTACCTACTGGGTGAGCGCCGCAAAGCTGTCTTATTTGGCGCGTCGTTTCCTTTCGTTATCGCGTTCTTTCTTTTATTAACTCAAGGCTTAGATATCTACCTAGAGCCTGGTTTAATCTTCACTCTTTGGTAGGGATAACATTATGTTAGACGGAATTTTACAAGGACTTTCTACCGCCGTGATGCCAATGAACATCATGATGGTAATTGTTGGCTGTTTTGTTGGTACCTTTATTGGAATGCTACCGGGACTCGGTCCAATTTCAGCAATCGCGTTGATGATCCCGATTACATACGGCCTAGATCCTTCTTCTGGCCTAATCTTGATGGCTGGTGTGTACTACGGTGCTGTATTTGGTGGCTCGACGTCATCCATCTTAATCAATGCTCCGGGTTGTTCTTCAACGGTAGTAACCGCGTTTGACGGCTACCCGATGGCTCAAAAAGGCCAAGCAGGTAAAGCACTTGCTCTCGCGGCTTACTCTTCTTTCACTGGCGGTACGCTGTCAGCAATCATGCTTTTGATTGCCGCACCGGCTCTAGCAAGCGTGTCACTGAGCTTCCAGTCTTCAGACTACTTTGCATTGATGCTATTAGGTCTATCCGCTGTAGCGGCGTTTGCAGGCCCAGGTCAGGTAATCAAAGCGTGGATGATGACTATTCTTGGTTTGATGCTATCAACTGTAGGTATCGACAAAGGTGTTGGCGTTGAACGGTTCACTTTTGGCCTTACGGATCTGATGGATGGCTTTAGCTTCCTATTATTAGCGATGGCAACATTCGCACTGGGTGAAACCTTGATGGGTATTCTAAAACCAGAGCAAGACACCAGCGCGGAAGAAAGCCAAAAGATGTCGGATATTGGTAGC
This sequence comes from Vibrio sp. 10N.247.311.12, assembly GCF_041467515.1. Taxonomy (NCBI): domain Bacteria; kingdom Pseudomonadati; phylum Pseudomonadota; class Gammaproteobacteria; order Vibrionales; family Vibrionaceae; genus Vibrio; species Vibrio sp. 10N.247.311.12. Next base: position 25,360 of record NZ_JBFSUV010000034.1, on the reverse strand, counting down.
ATGAAGGTCACCAAAGAAGAGTTCAAAGAAGTGGCACCAGTTTCAATTCGATCTTCTATTCTCGGTTTCTTTACCGGTGTTCTACCGGGCGCAGGTGCCACTATTGCGGCATTCCTAAGTTACGGTATGGAGCGTAGCCTCGCGCCAAAAGACAAGCAGAAAGAGTTCGGAAAAGGCAGTATCCGTGGTCTTGTTGCTCCTGAATCAGCAAACAACGCCGCTTCAAGTGGTTCATTCGTTCCGCTACTAACGCTGGGTATTCCGGGCTCTGGTACAACTGCGATTATGCTTGGTGCATTGATTGCCTACGGTATTCAGCCTGGTCCTCGCTTGTTCGTTGAACACCCAGACGTATTTTGGTCGGTGATTATCTCGATGTACTTTGGCAACATCGTGCTGGTTATCTTAAACCTACCGTTGATCCCATATATCTCTAAACTGCTAGCGGTACCAAGAACGGTACTACTGCCAATGATCATTTTCTTCTCAATCACAGGCGTGTACTTGGTGTCTTTCAACACGATGGATGTGTTTGTGATGCTAATTGTGGCAATGGCGGCGATAGCGTTAAGGCTGGCCAACTTCCCGCTCGCACCGTTACTGCTTGGCTTCATATTAGGTGGTTTGATGGAAGAGAACTTGAGACGCGCACTGATGATCAGTGATGGTGAACTCAGCTTCCTTTGGGAACGCCCTATCACTATGACCTTCACTATTTTAGCGGTATTGGTTCTATCTAGTCCTATTCTGGTTAAGCTGTTCAAGAGCTTTAGAGCAAAGCCTGTTGAAGTATAAACTTGGCTTAGCCTAGAAAACAAAACGAAATAAAGGGAGCCTCAGGCTCCTTTTTTCGTACCAGCTATTTCAAAAAACCACAGCTCTAAGGTGGTAGCAAACTCACAAACCTATCTTTACAACACACATGGCGCTGATATTCATAACAAATTCAAGTAAGGTAACCAGTTAGTTAACGTATTGGATTCTAAAACTATGGATTGGTTGATTCTATTCTTATCAGGGGTGGTTGGCGGTGTGCTTAACTCCATTGCGGGTGGCGGCAGCTTCATCACTTTCCCTGCTTTGTTATTTGCTGGCGTTCCACCAATAGCAGCCAACGCGACCAACACCTTTGCTTCATGCGCTGGTTACATCAGTGGTGCTTACGCACTGCGCCACGAAATTCAATCTGGTACCAAACAACTCAAGCTCGTTGTTGGGCTATGCGTAATTGGCGGCGGCATTGGTGCATTTTTACTACTACACACGCCAGAAGCGCTATTTACCCAATCCGTACCTTGGTTATTACTGTTCGCCGCTCTGCTTTTTACCTTTGGTGGCACTCTCAACAAATGGCTAAAGAAAGTAACCGCTAAACATAAGCACGCCACCAGCGCAGGGGCGTTCTTTTCCGCTGTATTGCTTTTGATCGTGTGTGTTTATGGTGGTTATTTTAATGCAGGCTTAGGCATTGTGACATTGAGCTACTTGGCGCTGGCTGGTTACACCAACATCAACGTGATGAATGGCATCAAACTGCTCGTGTCCGCGTGTGCTTCCCTCGCAGCGATCGTATTTTTTATCGTCAATGGTTCGATTGATTGGCCGTCTGGCATGGCTGTATTATTGGGTACATTGGTTGGTGGTTATTATTCAGCAAAAATCTCTCGCCGCATCCCTCAACACTATGTTCGAACCACAGTGATCATCGCGAGCTTTTTGATCACCGCTTACTTTTTCTATGCTAATTAGACGTTCGGTTTAATAAGACTTGCAACTGAAAAGATAAAGCCAAAAGACTCCACCCTGCTCATACCGATTTGGCTATTTTATTACTTATAAAATAGCCAAGCCAAAATGTGTGAGACGAGTCCTTCAATTAGCAAATTTGATAACAATTTAGACTGTTTTTTAGCCTTTATTTTGCCAAAGGTAGGATAATTCTCCTGTCGAAAGTGAGACTTCATTAGGAGGCGTTATGAACACTAAACTCGGTCATGTCATGTCATCAAGTCGACTCATTTGCTTTGTCGCTTTTCTTGCTGTCACATTCGCGTGGATCTTAAAAATGCCCGCTCTGTTTTCTGTGTCAGCGCTATTCTTACTGGTCAGTGCGATCGTTTATGTCACCGATCTTTGGAAGAATCAAAGAAAGAACCGCGAAGCTTAGCCAATTACGGTTTAATCGAACGAATTAAAAAAGGAGCTCATAGGCTCCTTTTGTGTTTTTCGCTTATCTAATTAGCCGTGCTAATCGCCGACGCCTTATTTAGCGACGGTTCTTTCTAGCGACGCCTTCTTATTAACGACGGAAGTTACGACCGTTACCGCCGCGGCGCTCTTTAAATGCAGACGCAGCTTTAGCTTGAGAAGCGTGGATAGACTCAACCGTTAGTTCCATTGGCTCACGAGGCTCTAGCCCATGGCGGAATGTACGTGAACGCGGAGGCATCTGATATTCGATGTCCGATGCTTTAGGCATGCGCTTGAAACGGTAAAGGTAGAAGTTTTCAACCTTCTCACGAGCCCATTCGGTTTTCTTCAGGTATTTAACTGCGCTTGCCACTGTAGGCTTAGTGTTAAAGCAGTTCATACGCATTGCCGCATCTAAAATTTCCCAACCATAGTGATCCACTAATTCAGTGATCATGGTTTCAAGCTTTAAGCCGTGTAGCGGGTTATTTTGTTGCAGTTCGATTCTTTCTTCTTCAGTCATAACATTACCTTTTTCAAGGCAACTAAAGGCCTTGAATTTACTCTAGAACACCGTCATCACTGACCATTTCTAGCTCAATCACTTGGGCATTACATCCATTGCCCTTATTTATGCCTTTATGATGGCATAAAGCATACTCGTTATCCTATTTATCTTTGAAATTAATTTTAAAATGGTTATTTAACGTCCAGATCATCATTAACAACACTTTAGTTAAGCAATAGCGCATACGCTATTAACTGGCAGACGTATTCGATGCGTTAATGAGTAAAAGAGCCTATAAACACGCTTGGTCACTGAATGAGGTGATGGCCTATATAGAAGCAAACACTGGTTCAATGTTTGACCCAGAGTGGGTTGAAGCGCCTAAACAAAACCTAGACAGCTTTATGGCCATTCGAGATCAATACAACGACGATGTACAACCACATATCATGACCGCCTAAGCGATAATTAGTTGTGTGTTTGAAGTGACCATCTAAAAATACGCAAACCAACAAAAAAGGATGCCAGTTGGCATCCTTTTGTTTTCTAGTTTACAGCTAATAAGAACAACAAGGTTCTTAACTGATTCTAACTAACGATTATACGTCGTAAGTTGTAGAAGCAGTATCGCCGCCTGTACCAGTCCAGTTTGTGTGGAAGAATTCACCACGTGGACGGTCAGTACGCTCGTAAGTGTGAGCACCGAAGTAGTCACGTTGAGCTTGAAGCAGGTTCGCTGGTAGACGTGCAGTTGTGTAACCGTCTAGGAAAGATAGCGCAGAAATCGTACATGGCATTGGGATACCAGACTCTAGAGATTTCGCTGCTACTTTACGCCATGCCACTAGGCTGCCTTGTAGGATGTTTTTGAAGTACTCGTCAGAACCTAGGAACGCGATGTCTGGGTTTGCTTCGTACGCATCACGTATGTTGCCTAGGAATGCAGAACGGATGATACAACCACCACGCCACATTAGCGCTACGTTACCGTAGTTTAGGTCCCAGCCGTTTTCGTTCGACGCTTCACGCATTAGCATGAAACCTTGAGCGTAAGAGATGATCTTAGAAGCCAGTAGAGCTTGACGTAGTGCATCAACCCACTCTTGCTTGTCGCCTTCAACTGGAGTGATTGTCTTCTCAAACAAAGCTTCAGCTTCAACACGTTGGTCTTTAAGAGCAGACAGGCAACGAGAGAATACAGACTCAGAGATCAGTGTTAGTGGGATACCTAGGTCTAGTGCGTTGATACCAGTCCACTTACCCGTACCTTTTTGGCCTGCAGTGTCTAGGATCTTCTCAACTAGCGCTTCACCGTCTTCATCTTTGTAGCCAAGGATGTCAGCAGTGATTTCAACTAGGTAGCTGTCTAGCTCAGTCTTGTTCCAGTCAGCGAATACTGCTTGCATCTCGTCAGCAGACATACCTAGGCCATCTTTCATGAACTGGTATGCTTCAGTGATAAGCTGCATGTCACCGTATTCGATGCCGTTGTGTACCATCTTAACGAAGTGACCAGCACCGTCGTTACCAACCCAGTCACAGCAAGGCTCACCAGCGTCAGTTTTTGCCGAGATACCTTGGAAGATTGGCTTAACCGCTTCCCAAGCTTCAGCCGCACCACCTGGCATGATTGAAGGACCGAAACGAGCACCTTCTTCACCACCTGATACACCAGTACCGATGAAGTGGATGCCTTTCTCACGACAATGCGCTACACGACGGTTAGTGTCTGGGTAGTTAGTGTTACCACCATCAATGATGATGTCGCCTTCGTCTAGAAGTGGGATTAGGTTTTCGATGAACGTGTCTACAACGTCACCAGCACGAACCATAAGCATCACTTTACGTGGCGCTTCTAGCTTCTCAACTAGCTCTTCTAGAGAGTAAGCACCAACAATGTTAGTACCTTTAGCTGGGCCTTCTAGGAACTCGTCTACTTTAGCAGCAGTACGGTTATGAGCCACAACTTTGAAGCCGTGGTCGTTCATGTTTAGGATAAGGTTCTGACCCATTACTGCTAGGCCAATTACACCGATATCACCTTTCATTATTTTATCTCCTTGCGGCTATTCGCACTTATGCGATAGCACTTGCTGCATTTGAATCTAGGAACCACTCTGTTTCGCCAGTTTTAGACTGGATTTTCGCTGCCGGGTAAGGCAGTTCTGAAGCAGGAGTTGTATGAATTTCTTTAACGATCTCAACTTTACCTGCACCCAGTACTAGGTAGCTGATTCGTTTTGCTGCTTCTAAAACTTTCGCTGTTTTAGAAACACGGATTTGACCAGACTCAGGGTGAGAAGCTAATACAGATAGGTTCTCATCTTGGTAGTTGGTTGCACCTGGGAATAGTGAAGCTGTGTGGCCGTCTGCGCCAACACCAAGCAGAATCCAATCGAATACAGGCGTGCCGTTTTCTGTTGGGATTACGTCTGCCATCTCTTTTGCGAAACGCTCTGCTTCTGCTTTTGGTTCATCTTCACCACGGATGCGGTGGATGTTTTCAGCAGGAAGGTTTACTTGAGTAAACTCTTTTAGTTTTGAAAATAAGAGCGCGTTTGCTTCACCGAAATTGCTTTCAGCGTCGTCTGGTACAACGCAACGTTCGTCGCCCCACCAGAAGTGAAGGTTATTCCATTGAATACCTTCCGCGTATGGCGCCTGTGCTAAAAGTTTGAAAAGCATTTTTGGCGTGCTGCCACCAGACAGTGAAATGTGAACAGGTTTACCCTGCTCGCTGTATGCTTTCATTTCATTTGCTAGGTTTTCAACAACCAGTTCAGGCGTTGCAAAGATCTTGTGATTGATCATAGTTCGCAGTAATCCGTGTCTGTTAAGTTTTTGCATGGGAAACGCCATGCGCGGCCATCACGTTGCAGAAGTTCATCTGCTTCCTGTGGGCCCCAAGTACCACAAGCATAGCCAAACAGTGCTTGAGGATCTTGCTTGAAGTCTAAGATTGGTTGAACGTACTTCCAACATGCTTCTACCGCATCGGTACGTGCAAACAGAGTCGCATCACCGTTCAGTGCATCAAGAAGAAGACGCTCATAAGCCGTCAGCATCTGAGTTTCAGGCAAGTCAGAGTATGAGAAGTTCATTTTCACTTCTTTTGCTTTGAAGCCTGCGCCTGGCTCTTTCAAACCAAAGCTCATCTGAATACCTTCATCCGGTTGGATGCGGATAATCAGCTTGTTCTCTGGTGCATCTTGACCAAATACTGGGTGTGGCGTGTTCTTAAAGTGAATCACGATTTCAGTCACACGTGTTGGTAAGCGTTTACCTGTACGTACGTAGAAAGGAACACCATTCCAACGCCAGTTATTGATGTGAGCTTTCAAGCCGATGTAAGTCTCGGTACGAGAATCATCCGCTACACCATGCTCTTCACGGTAACCTAGTAGGTGCTGACCACGAACATCTGATGCTGTGTACTGACCTAATACTAAGTCTTTACGCAGATCATCTTCTTCTAATGGTTTCAGACACTGAAGCACTTTAACCACTTCATCACGAATAGAATCAGCGTTAATTTGTGCAGGCGGCTCCATACCTACCATCGCTAGCACTTGCAGCAGGTGGTTTTGGAACATGTCGCGAACTGCGCCAGAACCGTCGTAGTATCCGCCACGCTCTTCAACGCCAAGGAACTCAGCACCTGTGATTTCAACGTATTCAATGAAGTTACGGTTCCACAGTGGTTCAAACATCGCGTTTGAGAAACGAAGCACTAGAAGGTTTTGAACCGTCTCTTTACCAAGGTAATGGTCGATACGGTAGATCTGGTGTTCTTGGAAGTGATGATGGATCTCTTCATCCAACGCTTGAGCTGATGCTAAGTCGTAACCAAATGGTTTTTCGATGATCAGACGACGCCAGCCGTTCGATTCATCGTTAAGGCCATGCGCAGCAAGGTTTGCTGGAATCACACCGTATAGGCTTGGCGGGGTTGCCAAGTAGAACAATGTGTTATGGTTTTCGAATTGGTAGTCTTGCTCAAGCTTGTCTAGACGTTGTGCTAAACGAGCATAGTCGTCTACATCTGAAGTATTGATCGCTTGGTAATGCAGATGTTCAATAAATGCATTCAGCGTCTCTGGTTCAGTTTTTTCCATTTCCTGAAGAGACTTCTTCAGCTTCTCACGGTAAGACTCATCGCTGTACTCAGTACGGCTCACTCCAAGAATCGCAAAGGATTCTGGTAGTTGATTGCTAGCATACAGGTGGTATAGAGCAGGAATTAACTTGCGGTAAGTTAGATCTCCCGACGCACCAAAAATAACGATGCTGCTGTTTTCAGGTATTACCATCATCTTTCCTATAAAAACAAGGTTTTTAGTATTCGCCAAAGGTATCAGCGACATACGAAAATAGATAATAGGTCTTAACTATTACATCAATAGTAAGCGCCTATTAAATTTGAGAATGCGTTTGGTAAACGAGGGTGAAAGCTATCACCTCTATTCGGGACAGTATTGTCTATGACTATTTGATTTACATCAACCACTGTGAAAGCAATCGATTAAATATTGACTCATTTCGAACAAATTCTAATCGATAGTTCCGTTCATTTGACCCGAGGGAGAAGCAAATCGGCATTCTCAAACAGTGTAGTCAAGAAAGAACGGTATCTGGTCGGTGGAGTGAGCAATAGGAAAGGGAGAAAAAGGTAAAACCAGCTTATTCAACTGGCTTTATATTTATTTTGATGGTGTCGTGTTTATCTTTGCGCTTTGTTGTAGCAGCGCTCCGGGCGACCTACGGTACCGTAATTTAAGTCTGCGACTAACTCACCAGTGGTAATCAAAAATTCTAAATAGCGTCTGGCGGTGGTTCGGCTAGCACCAATTCGTTCTCCGGCTTCATCGGCGGTAATATTAACGGCATCAGCTTGCTGAAAAATGGCTCTGATCTTATCCAACGTTACGCCATCAATTCCTTTGGGCAAGGTTGATACTTTTCCTGAGTCCGCTTTGGCATTGGCTTGCAGCATCTTATCAACCAAACCTTGATTCAAATCCGACACACTTTCAAACTCTTGTTGTTGAGATTGATACTTTTTCAGTGCCGCTTCCAAACGAGGGAACATTACTGGTTTCAATAGATAATCGACCACCCCACCACGCATTGCCTGCTGCAGCGTATCCACATCCCGAGCAGCAGTAATCAAGATAACGTCGCAGCCTTGATTGCTCCCTCTTACGTGATTAAGAATATCGAGCCCACACCCGTCCGGCAGGTACACGTCCAATAACACCAAATCAGGTTTTAAGATGTCCAGTTGCATGAGCGCTTCAGACTGTGTGGTGGCAATGCCGACCACGTCAAAGCCACCCATCTGTTCTAAATAACGATGGTGTAGCTCTGCAATCGCAATATCATCTTCAATGACCATGACTCTCGTGATTGCGTTCATTTATGTTCTTCCTTTAACCATGCTTTTTCCGTCACGATGATCTTCGCAAGATCGTTTCGTGCTTAATTATTGTTCTTCTTTTGGCAGATAAACCGTCATTCGCGTGCCAAAATCGTGGTTGTCGACCATTTCAAGCTGCCCTTGATATCGGTCTGCCAGCTGCTTTATCAGATACAAACCCACACCACGATTTTGCTTCGCTTTGCTCGATACGCCTTTTTCGGTGAGTGCTTTGGTCGCCAACTCTTTCGGCAAACCGCACCCTTTGTCTTCTACTTCTACGATAATTTCATTACCAAAATCACTGATTGAAACTTCAATAACCCGACGCGCTGGCGCAATTTGACCCTCTTGCTTAATCGCCGTCATGGTGGCGTCAAAGGCGTTATCAATCAGGTTGCCAAGAATTGTGACAACGTCATCCGCGTTTAACCAGCTAGGCAGAGCTTCAAGCCTTGATCCCTCTTCCACTTTAAGCTCTAACCCAATCTCTCGAGCTCGCTCTGTTTTGCCTAAAAGCATGCCTGCAATAAGAGGGTCTTTCACCGTCTCTCTTAAGAACTCAATTAAGCTCTGGTAATGAGCGGTTTCTTGACCAATCAATTGTTGAACAGAATCCAACTCGCCCATCTGAATCAAGCCACTAATAGTGTTAAGCTTGTTTTGATGCTCGTGGGTTTGTGAACGCAGTAGATCAGCATATTCTTTGGTTTGTGAGAGCTGGTCTGTTAAATCGTTGATTTCATCTCGTAATCGGAAACTCGATACCGCCCCGACCACCTCACCTGCCACTATAATCGGGCTTCGGTTAGCAATGATTCGCTTATTGTTTAAATACAACTCAACATCGTGGTCGGTGTCGCCGGTTGATAGCAGTTGTTCTAAATCACTGCCTGGCAATACATCAGAAAGGCGCTGTTGATTGAGTGCTTTATCCCTGTCTATCGATAAAATATCGCAGGCACTCTTATTAATTGAACGTAAAATGCCGTGCTTATCGATGCTCAGAATGCCCTCTTTCACGGTACTCATGGTTACATCTAGCTCAACATACAACCGGCCTATCTCTTCAGGCTCAAAGCCCAAAATAGCGCGTTGAAAACGGCGAGATACATAACTCGAAATCAAAGCGTTGACCGCAACCACCAGCAACGCCATCACAATCAAAAAGGCTAAGTAAGGTTCGATTCGATCTTGCAAAGAATCCAATAAGTAACCAACTGACACCACGCCAATAACGGTACCTTGGGGGTCTTTTACCGCGGATTTACCACGAACTGAAAAACCCAGCGATCCTTTGGCTGTCGACACATAAGACTCGCCCAATACCAATGCTTTTTGGTTATCGCCACCACGCATGGGTTTACCGAGCCTGTCATCATAAGGGTGAATCAGGCGGATACCTTTATCATCTCCCACAACGATAAACGCCGCGCCAATGAGCTGAGTAAGGTTACGAAATTTAACTTGGGTTTCTTCAGACAGAACGTAGGGAACGCCATTAGGGTCCAACGTCCCATTTTCTTGAATAATACTGGTGACAAGCGGCGATTCAGATAGAAATTCAGCAACACCTAACGCTTTCAAACCCATCTCTTGTTCTTGAGATTGTTTGATGTAATAAAAACCAGCCGCTGCAAGAATCAAAAGTTCAACGAGGCCAGTGACCGTCATGATAATCAGTAACCTTTTACGGAAACTGATACTGCTCCATTTCATATTCCACCGTCCCTAATGTTAGACGATCAATGTTAACACCAAGTTAATCGCATGACCTTTCTAGGGGCGTGAATTTGTGACTGCTACTCAACTAAATAATTGAGCAGATTGTTAATTGATAATCCTTTACGTTGTTCATCTCGATTAATCGTTCATTTTTAGGACTGATTAGCTTAAAAACCAAAATAAACGAATAAATATTGAGCTAGATCACTAAGCTTTTAGGTGTTTTTTAGGTTGTTTAAAATAAAGACAATTATAATGGTTGCATATGAAGAAGTTTATTGTTGCTAAGCCATAGGTCATGATTTTCAGACCATGCTTTGAATCGAAATTTCGATTAACAAAATAGCAACAACCCTTCGCTCGCTGGACGTATCTATAACTAAAAGTTGCACGCTCGCCGTTACGAATGATGAACAAACGGATTAAGTATTCTCCCCTATTCATCCATCGCTATTTCAAACTCGGCTAGCCAGACAACGAAGAGGTGACTGATAAAAGCATCACCCAATAATAAAACATTGATGAGCAGGAAGTATCGATCAGTCAGTGGCAACGTCCAATAGAAACAGGATAACAAACATAACGTATAAACATTGTTGAAAAGGAAACAAGGCAATGAAACGCGATAACTTTGGAATTTGTCTTACTAAGACTATGCTGTTCAAACACTTACAATCGACTTTTACTCACGTAAGAGCCTATGAGAAAGATGGCACCTCCCCTCTCGATCTCAAGGTATTGTTAGCATTCCCGCAAATGTCAGGTAGAGATTTATTACAAACAATGCAAGGTTCAAGACAATTGGTATGGCGCGCCGATCACCATTGTCCTAGCTTTAAATAAGCCACTTCATTTTGTAAAAACACTTCTATACTGAACTTAAAGAGCATGCTTATGCGTGCTTTTTAAGTTTCATTTATCTTTGATATTCACGTCACTCAATCTTATTTACACTTGATTAACGAGTTATGAGAATTTCTATTCATATGAGACAATCTATTCAAGACAAATGACTATCGCCCTGTTAACATTAGAGTTAATACTCTAATTGGTATTTAATGCAGATGACCAAACCAAAATTCCGATACCTTGCGATCGCCAGTATGCTTCTCGGCACTATGGCTTCGCCAGGCTATGCAGCTCCGCTCACTTTTTCTGAAGCGTGGCAAATTCTCCAAGAGAACAACAACTCTCTTGCGGCTCAACAAGCCAACGTTGAACGTTATCAACACCTTCAGAACTCAACAAGTAGCCTCAATCTTCCTTCTATTACCTTAGGGGCTAACTACACGCACCTTGATAGTGATGTGACGATTAATGGTGAACAGTTTTCAGATAGCTTGAGTGGAGTAAACCCTGCTATATCCGCGATTTTGCGCCCTCTAGTTGGTGGCGTTACCTCAACGATTACCGAACAAGACATCTTTAGCTCTTCCATTCGTGCTGTGTGGCCTATCTTCACTGGTGGTCGAATAACCGCTGCGCAAAATGCGGCTGAAGGTAAAAGCGAAGAAGCGCAAAGCCAACTGTTGATGGAGAAACAAGCTCGCTACGAAGACTTAAGTAAGTATTACTTCTCGGTGATCTTAGCGGAAGACGTGGTGAGAACGCGTCAAGCCGTTGAAGCAAGCTTAACTCAGCATCGTGATTTCGCCATCAAGCTTGAACAGCAAGGACAAATCGCCCGAGTAGAACGCCTACAAGCCGATGCTTCTTTAGATAAAGCGATTGTAGAGCGCACGAAAGCTCAGAACGATCTTAAAATTGCGCAATTGGCGTTGACCCAAATCCTTGGTCAAAATGAAAGTGTAGAACCCTCTGAACAACTGTTTATCAATAAGAACCTGCCTCATATGGACGTGTTCATTGACCAGACACTCATGACCTACCCCGGCCTTAAGATTCTTGATGCAAAAGAGAAACAAGCAAGCAGCTTAATTAAAGCCGAGAAAGGTAAATACTACCCAGAGGTTTACCTTTATGGTGATTACAGCCTGTATGAAGATGACTCTCTAGCCAGTGAAATGAAACCCGATTGGTTGGTTGGCATTGGTGTGAATGTGCCACTGCTTGATACCTCTGGCCGTTCCGACAAAGTCGCTGCGGCTCACAGTGCCGTATCACAGGTTCAATTCCTTAAGTCACAAGCTAAGCAAGACTTAACCGTGTTGGTACAAAAGACTTACCTTGAAGCAAACCAAGCCATTGAAGAGGTTCAAGGCCTAAACTCGAGCTTGTCTTTAGCTCAGGAAAACCTATTACTTCGTAAAAAAGCCTTCACACAAGGGTTATCTAACTCATTAGAAGTGGTTGATGCCGAGCTTTATCTTGCGAGCATTAAAACCCAGCAATCTGCTGCTCGCTTCAAATACCTAATCTCTCTCAACAAGCTGTTAGCGCTAACCAGCGAAATGAATGCTTACTCCAGTTACTTAACCTCCTCTGTTCCGTCTGATTTCGACTCAAAAACAGACACCGTTAGCCAGTCAAAAGGATAATTCATGAAACCTATTAAGCCCCTTCTTCTATCTTTAGTTGGTATCGGCGTTATTGGCTGGGTCGGATACAGTTTCTATCAAGCTTATCAACCTCAGCCGGTTAAGCTTCAAGGTCAAATCGATGTGCAGCAATACAGCATCTCATCGAAAGTACCTGGCAGAATTGATGAAATATTCGTGCGCAAAGGCGATTCGGTTGAAAAAGGCGAATTGATCTTCTCTCTACTAAGCCCTGAGATTGATGCGAAGCTAGAGCAAGCAAAAGCTGGTCAGAAAGCCGCTGGTGCATTAGCACAAGAAGCAGAGAATGGCGCGCGTACTCAACAGATCCAAGCGGCTAAAGACCAATGGTTGAAAGCCAAAGCAGCTGCCGATCTGATGGACAAAACCTACCAACGTGTAAACAACCTTTACAACGATGGTGTGGTTGCCGAGCAGAAGCGTGATGAAGCCAAAACACAGTGGCAAGCGGCGAAGTACACCGAAAGCGCTGCATTCCAAATGTATCAATTAGCGCAAGAAGGTGCGCGTGACGAAACCAAAGTGGCCGCCGCTCAAAAAGCGTTAATGGCAGCGGGTGCGGTAGCGGAAGTTGAAGCTTACGCAAAAGACACACAGATCCACAGCTGGTTTAATGGCGAAGTCTCTCAGGTTCTATTGAGCAGTGGAGAACTTGCACCACAAGGCTTCCCTGTTGTGACTGTTATCGACACCAAGGATGCTTGGGCTGTGCTCAATGTTCGTGAAGACATGCTTAAGCATTTCGAGAAAGGCAGCCAGTTTGAGGCGTACCTACCGGCTCTGGATAAATCATTAACTTTCCAAGTAACTCACATCGCCGTAATGGGTGATTTCGCAACTTGGCGCTCAACAGACGCAGCACAAGGCTTCGATTTACGTACTTTTGAAGTAGAAGCGCACCCTGTCGATACGAGCGAAACACTGCGTATGGGCATGAGCCTAGTGGTTGAGCTTTAGGTGACTTATGTCTGCTAACTCTCAATATACTGGATCGCAATCTAGAGGCTCGCAATCAACTGAGCATCATAGAGCGAAGAATACCTTGCTTCGGCAGTGGGCGATTGTCCGCAAAGACAAATGGTTGTTGTCTTGCCTAACTTGGATTCCTTTGCTGCTTGCTGCCAGTATCTGGCTGATTTTTTCACAAGGGATCGCTCGTGACTTACCGGTCGCAGTTGTCGACCTTGAGCACAGTCAAATCTCGCAACAGTTCACACGCCTTGTTGATGCGTCACCAACGCTGCAAGTCACTCAGAAATACAGCTCTGCGAGTGATGCGGCGAAAGCGATGATCGAACGTGATATCTATGGTTATGTTGTGATACCAAGGCACTTCGACCGAGACCTTCTGCTCGGCTTGAATCCGCAAGTGTCTGTATTCTATAACAGCCAATTTATCTTAATCGGTAAGCTGGTGAACTCTGCCTTGCTGCAGGCTCAAGGGACTTTTAACGCGCAACTTGAAGTCGTGAAACAGCTGTCACACGGTGATACCACGGTGCAATCCGCATTAGGCCAAGCAGTAACGGTACAAAGCCAGATCACGCCGCTGTTCAACAAGAACACCAGTTATGCACAGTTCTTGGTGTCTGCGGTTATTCCTGCACTGTGGCAGATCATGATTGTGGTGGGCACGATATTGGTTTTGACGGCGAACGTTAGAGCTCGTGGGCTTCACGCTTGGTTATCCAACGCCCCTATGAAGTCACTCGCATCAACATTAACGCCCTACCTTGTCTTGTTTTTGATGTTTGGTATCGCGTTTAGTTTTTGGTTCTATGTGCTCTTAGACTGGCCATTTAACGGCAGCTTTGTGGCATTGACTATTGCCCAACTGCTAACCGTGATCAGTTGTATCATTATGGGTTGTTTGTTTTTCTTCTTAACACTTGATCCAGCAAGGGCGATGAGTTTCGCTGGCGCATTTACGGCACCAAGCTTTGCGTTCATGGGTATTACCTTTCCAGTAACAGACATGAACACAGCTGCTCAAATTTGGAGAAGCTTATTGCCCGTGAGTCATTACATCGAAGTACAAACGGCGCAGTCTAGTTATGGTGTGAGCGCAGCACAGTCTTTGATCAGCCTCTCTTCTATGTTGTGGTACGCAGTTCCTGCTTTCGTGGTAATGTTGCTAATTAAGAAACACTTGGCGCAATCAACTCTAACTGCACAAGCAGATCCATCTACAAAAGCAGCTATATCTGCAAAAACAACGCCGTCAACACAGCCAGAAGCATCAGCACAACAAGGAGTAAAACGATGAGCTTTACTCAACTGCTCAAGCAAGAACTCTTAGCGGTATTGCGCAACCCTGTCGTGCTTCTTACGGTATTTGGTGGTGTGGTCTTCTATTCCTTCTTGTATCCATTGCCTTACGCGAACCAAGTTCCTCAACAACTGAAAGCTTCGGTTGTGAACTTGGATAAGAGTCAAAGCAGCTATCAATTAGAGCGTATGGTGGATGCCACCTCTCAAATCGAATTGGTTCGTCGAGACTCCACCATCGCCGATGCGAAACAAGCCGTACTTAACCAAGAGATTGGTGGGTTCCTCGTCATTCCAGAAAACTTCTATAAAGACTTGCTGCTCGGTAAGAGCCCGACACTTTCTTACGCTGGTGATGCTTCTTACTTCTTGGTCTACGGAACCATTGTTGAAGGGCTTGCCAAGGCCGGTGGTACGTTAGCTGCGCAAGTTAAGGTCAGCCATTTGTTAGTCGAAGGTGTGCCTTTAGAATCGGCAGCCAAAGGTTACAGTGTATTCAGCTTGAACCTGAAACCAACGTTTAATAGTCGCATGGGATACATCGATTACGTAGTTCCAGCCGTCTTTGTGTTAATCCTGCAACAAACCTTAGCCATGGCTTCTGGTTTAGTGGGTGCAACCCAAAACGCTCAATCGACATTTGGCTACTGGAGTAAGACCTCTCCAGCGAAACTGATGCTTGCTCGCTGTTGTACCTTAGTCGGCATTTATTACTTGTTGTCGATGTACTATTTCGGCGCTAGCTTTTCGATGTATGGGATAAACCAGATCGCCTCAACAACACAGATCTTAACCTTACTTCTGCCCTTCTTACTGGCCAGCTGTTTGATCGGGATTTTTATTGGTGAGTTAGTACCACGAAGAGAGCTAGTCACGGTTGTGGTATTAATCAGTTCAATGCCACTGATCTTCTCGTCTGGGTTTATCTGGCCAGTTGAAATGATGCCTGAATGGTTAGTTCTATTATCACAGCTATTCCCAAGCACACCGGCTATCCAAGGTTTCTTAGCACTTAATCAGATGGGCGCATCTTGGCAAGAAGTGGCGTCTCAATGGACATTACTCTGGGGACAAGTTTTGTTATGGGGTTCGTTATTGGCACTTAAGCTCTACCATAAATCCAGCAAAAGCACGGTTGGCAACAACAATAGTCATCGAGCCGTTTAGTGTTATGTGCTAGTGGAAAGTAGTCATGCTTTCCGGTCATCAAAAAAGCTCTGATAAAGGGCTTTTTTAATATCCTCAGATCCGAATACACCTTCAGCCTTCGAATGTTTAAACACTGCCAAAACATATCGAATACTCGAATTCTCCTACGTTCCCTCTATGTCCCCCCTATGCCCCTAAAGCCCATCACTCTGAATTCTCCTTCATTCGCCTCTATAACAGCTACTGCATATGCTTTTCTCAGCCAAAAAAGCATCGACTTATTCCCAAACAATGACAAAACCCGAACAATTGTAAATTTATTGTAAAAATTTCTTTGTTGGTATTATTTTTATGTATAGGATTACCAGCAGGACTTGGTAGCCCGAATACCATAGTCTTATTGGTGCACATACCAAAAGGATATCCATACAAAGCAAGATCAGTACTTATATTTATTTCGTTTTTCGACCTAGCTACAGCCGTTTATGTTGCCGTCGAATGAAGTAGATAAACCACTGAGATATACAAATCAAATAGAAAACAAACACAACAGCAACACACATAATTTATTAAAAAGACAGGGAAAACCATGAAAAACATACGTGAATTATTTTTTGGGTTTATATTATTGTTTAGTTCCAGTGCATTTGCAGAAGAAGGATCATTTAACCAAGCTATCAGCAACTTAAGTCAAAGTGTTGATGGGTTTTTCAACGACTACACAGGATGGTTCGTTGGGCTGATATTTAAAAGTGTACCGATTGGTGAAGCTAACTTCCCAGTGATTGTTGGCTGGCTGTTGCTCGCTGCGATCATCTTCACTGTTTATTTTGGCTTTGTTCAATTTAAACGTGTCGGCATGGCGATAGACATTATCAAAGGTAAGTATACCGCTCCTAACTCTAAAGAGGACGGCGAGGTTTCTCACTTTCAAGCGTTAACAACGGCGCTTTCTGGTACTGTCGGGCTTGGTAACATTGCCGGTGTAGGTGCTGCACTTGCGATTGGTGGTCCTGGCGCGACATTCTGGATGATCTTGTGTGGCCTTCTGGGTATGGCTTCTAAGTTCTGTGAGTGTACTTTAGGTGTGAAATACCGAACTATCCTACCTTCAGGTGTTGTTTCGGGCGGTCCAATGTACTACCTAAGCCAAGGCCTGGGTGAAAGAGGTTTAGGTGGACTAGGTAAAGTGCTCGCTATTGGTTTCGCATTAATGTGTATTTTAGGCGCATTGGGCGGCGGTAACATGTTCCAAGCTAACCAAGCACACGCCATGTTAACTTACGCATTTGATGTACCAAGTGAATACGGTGTGATCACTGGCCTTGTACTTGCCTCTTTAGTTTTCTCTGTGATTGTTGGTGGTATGCCTTCTATCGCATCGGTAACAGAAAAAGTTGTTCCTTGGATGGCTGCTCTGTATATCGGTATGGCTCTGATTGTTATCGGTTCTAACCTTGATCAAGTTGGCCCTGCGTTCAGCGCAATCTTTACAGGTGCATTTACTGGTGAAGGTGTTGTTGGTGGATTTATTGGTGCGCTAATTCAAGGCTTGAAACGTGCAACATTCTCGAACGAAGCAGGTGTAGGTTCAGCAGCTATCGCTCACTCAGCGGTTAAAACAAAAGAACCAATCACCGAAGGTCTAGTATCACTATTAGAACCGTTCGTTGATACGGTAATCATTTGTACAATGACCGCATTGGTTATCACTATCGCTGGTTTAAACGTAGGTCCATTCGATGGCTCTGGTTTAACGGGTGTAACGCTGACTGCTGCATCGTTTACTGAAACGGCAGAAGTATTCAAATACACACTCGCTCTCGCAGTAATCATGTTTGCGTTTTCTACCATGATCTCTTGGTCGTACTACGGTCTTAAAGCTTGGACTTACCTATTTGGTGAAGGCAAAACAACAGAGCTGATTTTCAAAGTGATGTTCTGTGTGTTTGTTGTTATTGGTGCCACGATTCAATTTGGTGCGGTAATCGACTTCTCTGATGCGGCTATCTTTGCGATGTCTATCTTCAACATTCTTGGTCTGTACTTCTTGATGCCAGTTGTGAAGAAAGAACTGCAATCGTTTGTTGCTCGTGTGAAATCAGGCGAAATCAAAACGTATGAGAAATAACGTTTAGTGGAATGAGGTTTTGCTCTAGTAGCTAACTGCATTCTAAGAAACGACACAGCTCTAAAAACGAAACTGTTCTAAAAATTTTTGTAAGACCCTTTGCTTGAGAAAGCGAGAACAGGACTGCAACTTATCCAAAATCCCTACCAGCTTGGCTTGTGGGGATTTTTTATGTCTGAACGATTAGGCGAATAACTACCTTCAATGCCCTGCTCACTCTTTTCACCCTTTTCACTCTGTTCATCATCGTGTTCAACATCGTGTTCAACATCGACACGACGAACCAACTCTTCTACTTTGATCATCTCTTTTTGCGCTAATGGCGAGCGACAATCATCGAAACAATAAGCTATGGTGCAGTTCTCACAAAGATACTCTGGCATCACTCCATCCCTTGTCGTCAAAGCAGCCAAATGCGAGCTAGCAATCGACTGCGTGTTCATCCTGAACAACACTATTATGCAGCGACTCTGAGCTGAAAATATGTATGCAAAGTCATTTAATAGACAACAAGTAACATATCATTGTGGATATACGTAACTATTCACAAATATCTAAGCAAACAATGAAAACACGCAAATAATCAATAATGAGAAAGCACCGGATCTATGCTCTCGACAAACGCAAAACGCCCACATCACGTGTGTGATGTGGGCGTTTCAATATTTAGTGCAAAACTAACGTTAGGTTGGTAAAGCCTTCGGCTTATAGACCCATCTCTTCAGTGAGAGTTTTGATCTGTTTGAGGTCCATGGTGTGGACTTCAATCATTTGTCTTATATCACTCAGTCGAGAGTTAGCGTTATCTTGCTTCTCACACGCGTCAGATTTCGCATCCCATGATGTGCCATCTAAGTAAACATCACACGCTTTCTTAAGAGAACCAAGATTCTGCTCGAGTTGATCTCTTTCTTTCTCAAGTTTTTCAAGTTCTTGAGAAATCTGTAATTCTTTTCGGAAAACTTCACGCGCACGCTCAAACAAAGTCGATTGCATGTCAGCCTGACGATTAAGTTTCTGGTTGTCTTGCTGAGTTTGCTCTAACGTTTGCTTCTGTTCATTTAGCTGTTGCTCTAACGAGTAGTTCGCCTTCTCTAAAACCGAAGACTGCTTCGCTAATTCCTGGAGCTCTTTTTGATGCTCTTCCGTTTGTTTCACTAGAGCGGCTTCTACTTTCGCATCGATTTCGGTATCAACTTTTGCCACTTTAGTTTCAACGGATGTCATCAACTGTGCTCTGCTGTCATGCAGTTCTTGATAACGAGTTTCGAGTACCTGGTAAGTGGACTCCCACTTAGAAGCCGTAACTGTAGAACCAATTAAGCCACCCAGTGCTAAACCTATAACCGCAGCAATGCCGATATAGAGCTGACTGCGCTTATCGCGTTCTTCTATAACAACCACTTCATCTTGTTCGCTTTGTCCAGATTGCTGGTTCACTAGCGGGTACTCCCAAAAATTTATTTAACGTTACGCGGTCACTGACACGAATGCCAATACTGATTGTGAAGGCTCAGTTAAACCTATCGCTCAAGCCAGAAGCACTTAAGCTTTACTAACACATTCATCCCACCTGTTTACAGGCAGGCTTAACGAGTTAACTCCGAAATCATCAAGCTGGCAGTATACAAAAGGAAACTGCTAACGATAACTGTCACTACCCATTTTTGCAGTTTTTCGTTTGTCCGGTAACGAAATAGTACAAATGCCAAAGCCAATAAAAAAACAATCGCTATTAGTCGAGTCATAACTCCTCCTTGTTTCTCTATTTTATACCATTTAAATAAGCAAGTTACGTCAGAGACTCGTTGTTTGATCATTTAGTTGAACAACATTTGTGCAAACAGATATTTTGTAGCTGACATCACATTTTATATGATCTAGGATACGCCTACAGATTACCTAATTATTTAGGTAATTGTTCCGATGAAGACTGCAGGAGAGTGGTTTTTAACTAAACATTAACATTTAGTTAGATTGACCCGCCGAAGAAGTAAATCTTTCAGGTGCTTTATGCTGGAGAAATCCAGAAAAGTGAGGACTGTCGTTGGAGGAACCTCTGGAGAGAACCGTTAGATCGGTCGCCGAAGGAGCAAGCTTAGTGCCCGTTACTTATCTATAAGTGATTCGCTAAGTGAAACTCTCAGGCAAAAGGACAGAGGAGTGGAAAGCAACAGCCTTAATTAACACAAGAATTCTATCTAGAAATCCGTATGTATTAAGTAGTGCCCCCGATCCCTGAGATCTGCACTGCCTTCCCTCTTCTCCTTAAATTTTTAATTTATTAAGGGGAATCTATGAACCACCTACAAGCTACACTACAAACCATTAACCAATTCGTTTGGGGACCACCACTGCTTATTCTGCTAGTGGGTACAGGTATCTACTTTACTTTTCGCTTAGGCTTACTCCAGTTTAGACACCTCCCAACTGCACTGAAAATGGTGTTCAGCAAAGACAAATCTGGTACGGGTGACGTATCGAGTTTCGCGGCTTTGTGTACTGCACTTTCAGCAACCATTGGTACAGGTAACATCGTTGGTGTAGCGACCGCAATCAAGATTGGTGGCCCTGGTGCCCTATTCTGGATGTGGCTTGCCGCTGTATTTGGTATGGCGACCAAGTACGCAGAATGTCTACTCGCCGTTAAATACCGCAGAACCGATAGCAATGGCGAAATGGTTGGCGGCCCAATGTACTACCTGCAATACGGTGTCGGCTCAAGAATCTTAGCGGTAATGTTCGCTGTCTTCGCGCTCGGCGTTGCTTGCTTCGGTATCGGTACCTTCCCACAAGTCAACGCTATCTTGGACGCAACTCAAATCTCATTTGGCGCTTCGCGTGAGATGTCTGCTGTCGTTCTTACGATATTAGTGGCAGTGGTTACCCTTGGTGGTATCCAATCTATCGCTAAAGTGGCAGGGAAAGTTGTTCCTACTATGGCGGTTATGTACGTCGTCGCGTGTTTAAGCGTTCTGATTTCAAATGCCGACCAACTACTGAATGCCATTACCCTTGTTGTGACTTCTGCGTTTACCAACACAGCAGCAACCGGTGGTTTCTTTGGCGCGAGCATCATGCTTGCTATCCAATCAGGTATCGCTCGTGGTGTGTTCTCGAACGAATCTGGCCTAGGTAGCGCACCAATGGCTGCAGCAGCGGCTAAAACAGACTCATGTGTGAAACAAGGACTTGTCTCTATGACAGGTACCTTCTTCGACACCATCATCATCTGTACGATGACAGGTTTGGCGCTTATCTTAACGGGTGCTTGGCAGACTGATCTTTCAGGCGCTGCGATGACCACTCACGCATTCGCTGTTGGTCTGAATGCAGATACCCTTGGACCTATGTTGGTTTCTGTTGGCTTAATCTTCTTTGCGTTTACAACAATTTTAGGTTGGAACTACTACGGTGAGCGCTGTGTTGTGTTCTTGCTAGGTACCAAAGCTGTATTGCCTTACAAGATCATCTTCATTGCGTTGGTGGCTTCTGGTGCATTCTTAAAGCTCGACATGATCTGGATAATGGCTGATATCGTGAACGGCCTAATGGCAATTCCGAACCTAATCGGGCTTATCTTGCTGCGCCACGTTGTTATCGAAGAAACCAAGCTATTCTTCAAACCGTTGACGTCTTCAAATGATTGTGAAGCAGTTAAAGCGTAAACTGAAGTGATTGAATACCAAGCCCGCACTCAACTGCGGGCTTTTTTATTTTCATCACATAGCGAAACGTCTTAAATTATTATGCAGCACATATGCCCTTATAAATAACAAGAATATTAAATCGACTACTATGCGATTTAATAAAGCGAATAGTAGACTACTAAAAAGGACACTAATAAAACCAACACTTAATTAGATATTACTTATATTTAACAGATTGTGCGTTGGTGTCAGGCGTTTTGTAACAAACATATTAAATTTCTTTTCGTTTCAACGACACAAAAAACCAGAAGAATAAAACATGTGACTTTAATTCATATATTAGTCAGTTTATAGTCATCTACATTGTAGAGAGAATTATAATAAAAATAAAACGTTGGCTATATGATCAGATTCGACCCGATTAAAAACCGTATTTATAACGATGAACGTTCTATTAAAGTAGGATACCGTGAAACTCGGGTCCTGGAGTTATTACATAAAAATTCACCCGATATTGTTAACAAACAAGATATTATTAGCTTCGCTTGGGGAAACGAGTTCATAGGGGATACGTCACTAGCGAAAAGTATAAGTTTACTGCGCCAAGGGTTCGTTAGATTAGGCATCAAAGAAACCCCAATCGTCACCGTTCCTAAGGTGGGCTATCGCCTTATCGATGAGTGCGTGGTAATCGACTCCCCCATCAATAATGCAGCCACAACTCCCCTTGCTGATGCGAGCAACCTGATACCCGTCGGCAATAACGGTATTGCTATCGGTGCAGCTGTTGCAGTCGAACCTAAGCCTAACCCTAAACAAAGTTCGTCGGCTTACTTTCCCACTGCTGAAAACCGAAACAAGTTGTGCTACTTCACCACTGGCTGCTTACTGTTGGCATCAGCGTTATTGGCTTTTGCTAAGGTTAATGAGAGAAACCTCAGCGATATCAACCCCGTTAACCGGCTCAGAGAGCAATGGATAGGTCAAATACAAGTTTTCCAAGCCCCTGAAATGGCGATGACGCCAGAGCTAGAAAGCATTCTCGATCAGTATCAATGTGATTGCGTGGCGTACATTAGCGAAGAAGCGGAATATTCTGAGCTCTCTATTCTGAACAAAGCCACACGCCAGTCCGTCAACATCTTTTACACGCCAACCCAACTAGATCAAGCCAGTACCGAACTGGCCCTATTCCTAGAAAGAGGTCAATTATGATGCCAATCGTTGCGCTCATTTCTGCATTCGTTTTATTGGTTGGCATATGGAGTATCCCTTCGCCCCAACCAAAAGAAGAGCATCGCTACCAACATAGCGTGGTGGACCTGATAGTGGATGACAATGTATTACGTACCGACGGATTAACGAAAATAAGTAACAACAAGGTGCTGCACCTGATGTCCGTTCAAGACGACAACATGCCCGACCCACTTGTTCTGCGATTCAGAGGAACAGCCCGTCCTTCTCAATCACTTTTCTTTTCTATTTCTGGCACCATTGACTTAGTCTCTGTGCAAAAAATAAATAAAACAATGAATGACAGCCGATTGGCGCCTTACCTGTTAATCAACAATGACCCATTAACGGTAAAGATTGATATCTTAAGTTCGAATGATTTATTTGCCATCATTAAAACGTGTAATACAGGCCGAACGCAACTTCTGGCCAAACGATAATTAGAGATAGTTTAACCACTAGCAACAAGTGCCCTATTATCAAGTAGCAAGCTTTTCCGATATTACACATAAAAAACGGATGGTTATTTTCATTATTTTATCAGTAATACAATTATTACAGTCTTCCTTACTTTAAGTGTTTGCATTTTAAAACCGATAGCAAAGCAAAATATTCAAGTTAGATTTTTACTCTTTGTCACTCACTACCTGCCCACCTTAAAACTACGAGTATTGTGAATGGTTATACCTGTTCTTCTAATTAACCATTCATACAAACGCCAAAAATAACGTCAAATAATTTTGACGTCTAAGCCCGAATAATGGGCCTTCATTTTTCTAAAAACGGTTTGAGCCCCATCAAACAATTTACGTTCAGTTGCATACTCTTTCACCGTAAAAACACTAATGACAATACAAGTCATTGAATTAATTTGGCAATTTAATTCAACCCTTTTCAGTATCTATCTATTTATCAACATGAAAAAGTGAACTTGTCTTGTTAACTGCACGGCACACAAAACATTATCAAAATAGAAAAATTACAAATGAGGGAATTGTTAATGATCACAGTAAACAGAAGTCTCTTAGCAACCGCAGTGTTGTCTGTTCTATCAACCGGTGTAAATGCGAAGATTTACCCAGACCAAATAGTGTTTGACCAACTTGGTGAAGATGTATGTCGCTCTGGTTATCGTCCTATAGACCGTTATGAAGCCGAAGAGCAGAAGAGTGCTTTGGTCGCTCGTATGGGCACTTGGCAGATCACCGGGTTAAAAGGAAACTGGGTAATCATGGGGCCGGGTTATCATGGCGAAATTAAGCAATCAAGCAGTGGGTCAACGTTCTGTTACCCAAACAACGACCAATCTGAAATCCCTAACTATTCCGCCAAATCGGTTCAGGAAGGCAGCGAAATCGATGTTCAGTATGAATTAGTGAACAACCGTAACGACTTTGTTCGCCCATTAAGCTATTTAGCCCACAACCTAGGTTACGCATGGGTTGGCGGTAATAACAGTCAGTACGTTGGCGAAGACATGACGATAAAGCGCTCTGGCAACAGCTGGGTGATACAGGGAAATAACAATGGCTCTTGTAGTGGGTATCGCTGTGATGAAAAAACCAAAATCACCGTCGACAATTTTGCCTACACCGTTAACGATGACAACTTTTGGCATGGTGATGTTGTCGAGTCGGACCGTGAACTAGTGAAGACGGTTTACGCGACGGCAAGAAACAACAGCAATATCGCGCAACAAGTGGTGGTCGACCTAAAAGTAGACGAATCAACAAACTGGTCGAAAACGAACAGTTATGGGTTCTCACAGAGCGTTCAAACAGAGAACACCTTCAAGTGGCCTTTGGTTGGCGAAACTAAGCTCACCGTTAAGTTCGAGGCTAACCAAAGCTTCGCGGAAACAAATGGCAACTCCACTAGCGAGCAAGTAACACTTCAAGCGCGTCCTATGGTTCCAGCAAACTCAGAGCTACCGATTCGAGTTGAGCTGTATCGTTCAAGCATTTCTTACCCGTACCGATTCAACGCCGATATTAGCTACGATGTTGAATTCAACGGCTTCCTTCGTTGGGGTGGCAACGCGTGGCACTCCCATCCAGATAACCGCCCATACAAGGCTCATACCTTCACCATGGGTCGTGGCAGCAGTGAATCTGCCGACATTCGCTACCAATGGGATCACCGTTACATCCCAGGTGAAACAAAATGGTGGGATTGGGGCTGGGCGATTAAAGAAGCTGGTTTATCAAGCATGCAATACGCGACTGGCGGAAGCTTGCGCCCATTCCACTCTTACGTGTCTGGTGATTTCTACGCTGAATCTCAATTTGCAGGTACTATCGAAATTGGACAAGCAACACCAATCACTAACAATCTACGCAGCAAAAGAAGTACTGATTCCGTCAACGAATCTACTGAGCGCATTGGCGACATCGAAGTTACCACCAACTTTAATGCCGATGAGTTGAGTGACTTAGGTTTCGAAGGTGCTGAGATGAACATTAGCGTCGTTGAATAACTGCGCTGTTGAATAAGATCGGTACAAAGATCTACCAGTATTAATCGAGTAGGAGGAGGCCTCACGGCCTCCGTCCTCTCACACCACCGTACAAG